>JASFJP010000207.1:0-7560 GCA_050121225.1 Desulfobacterales bacterium | reverse complement strand
GGGCTTGCCTTTCCACTCGGTATGCTGATGTATTACAATACCATCTGTTTCGGTGGTCCGTTCGCCAGTGCATATACCTATCATGTCAGCTACAATCATCAAAGCGGATTTATGGGTATCGGTCTACCAAAAATTAACGCTTTATGGGGCATTACCTTTAGTCCGTACCGGGGAATATTTTATCATTCACCTGTTTTGCTTTTGGCACTTCCAGGAACATGGCTCTTTTATCGGCAAAAGGATTTGCGCACGGAATTTTGGTTCTGTTTTCTAGTTGTCGCAGCCTTTTTGGCGTTTAACTCGGGTTATGCTTACTGGGATGGTGTCGGAACTGTGGGCGCACGTTTTCTTGTACCATGTCTTCCATTCCTTGTTTTATTGGCTTTCGGAGCAGTTGTAAAGTGGCCCAACCAGTCTGAAATATTGGCGATCTTATCTATATTCCTTATGATGGTTGTTTGTGCAACCGAACCCCGAGCCCCGGAGAAAATGAACAATCCCCTTCTTTATTGGAACTTTTTCAATTTATTTAAGGGTAACCTTTCGGACAACCTGGGTAGGATCATCGGCTTCCAAGACTGGTTCTCCTTTGCTCCTTTAGTTTTTGTGGTAACTACTTGTGTGGTTCTGATGCGGAAAGCTCTTCCCGCGCAGGATTTGGTAAGATGGGATAAAACGCAGGCCCTGAATAGCGGGGTGCTTGCAGCTTTTGTAATCACCTGGATCCTTGGTACCGGATTTTTATTGTAAATAATTCATTCGGCAATTCTTACGGTTTTTTTATCAGCATCGTCGAAGGATCCAAGCGCAGATCCACATGTTGCGGCCCTAACTGCTTGCCTTTGAGAACATTGACGTGGATTTCTTTTCCAACCGGCAACAGCTGTATGGCCAGCTCAATGAGATCTGCGACCTGGCCGAGTTGCACGGGCAAACCATCAGGACCCGGGTCTTCGTGGCGATGTGTGCGTACAGTAAACCACGCGTGGATGCCATGTTCTCTTGCCAATGCTTTCAAATCTTCCAAAGGTTGACGCACAGATTCGTTAAAAGGCAATCCATCAATGATAATCAGGTGTGGAGAAAAAATGTCTTGCTCCATCAAGTCCGCCAGGCGTTCTTGCAGTTTAGGCACACTAAATCGCTCCACTCTGAAAGTCATAATAAACCTATGGGGGAGTAGGGTGTCCCATAACTGGTCAATTTGCTCTGCTTTATACTGACCAGCTATTAGATTGAAGACCTCTTTGTACCATAAGCTGACTTTATTCACCGGATCTTCCAGACTGATATGAAGGACATTTTTACTTTGCAGAAGGGCATTTAAGGACAGTTGCACCAGAAATGCTGTTTTTCCTACACCCGCCCGCGCCAACACCGCACCGAATCCACCGGCGGGGAGAATATCATTGTTGTCATGGCCCATCAGACGTAACGGATTTCTCAGAGTAAGATCCTTTTTCAGCATACTGAAATACCTCTCTTTGATGAACACCACTCTTGTTCGATTAAAGACTGTTTTTCGGTCGTTTTCCAGTTCGGGATCGCCATGGTGCTGGTCGAGTTGTCGGTTTCCATTAATGGTAGAATTAAATATAGTCATGCCAGGAGTTGATGTCTCCCACGTTTTTTAGGCGACGTTTTTTTTCTCTTCGGTGGCTTTTTTGGTCAGTTCGGCAGCTATATTTTGTGGTACTTTTTTGTAACTGACAAACTCCATAGTGAATTGTGCCTGGCCTTGGGTTAAGGATCTCAGTGCAGTGGAATAGCCAAACATCTCCGCAAGCGGAATCTGGGCTTCAATCACACACATGACACCCTCATCCTGTGACCCAACGATCATCCCCCGGCGCTGATTCAGTGAACCCATCACTGAGCCTTGGAATTGGGTTGGTGTTTCAACAACGACCTTCATGATTGGTTCATGAATGACAGGTTTGGCTTTGGCGTAAGCCTGAAGGAATGCACCCCTGGCGGCGGCTTGAAACGCCATCTCAGACGAGTCCACCGAGTGAGACGCGCCGTCGTTAATCACAACTTTGATTCCAGTAACAGGAAAATCCATTAAGGGGCCTTTTATGAGATTGTCTCTGAAACCTTTTTCACAGGCGGATATGAATTGGGTCGGAATGGCGCCACCAACGATATTGTTTTCAAAAATAAAATCGGCATCGTGTACAGGTTCCATGAAGCCGGCCACGCGACCAAATTGCCCCGCTCCCCCGGTTTGTTTTTTATGAATATAATTAAAATCTGCTTTGCGGGTTATGGTTTCCCTATAGGCGACTCGTGGCATCCCAGCGCTCACTTGAGCATTGTATTCGCGATTCATTCGTTCGATATATACGTCGAGATGAAGTTCACCCATGCCGGAAATGATTGTATCGCCGGTTTCCTGGTTTACATGGACTTTAAATGTGGGATCTTCCTTGGTAAACCGGGCTAAGGCTTTGGACATATTGATATCGGATTTGTGATCTTCGGCGGTAATGGCAAGAGAAATGACGGGATCCGGTACATACATGGATGTCATGGTTAAACTGAGTCCCGGTGAGACGAATGTATCCCCGGATGCACAGTCGATTCCAAACAATGCACCTATGTAACCAGCTGAAATACTATGAATATCCTCCATCTGGTCCGCGTGCATTCGAACAAGCCGGCCGATTTTAGCTTTTCTCCCCGTGCGAACATTAACAATGGAATCTCCTTTGGTAATGGCGCCCTGATATACCCGAATATAGGTCAATTGTCCGTAAGAACCGTCCTCTAATTTAAAGGCCAGGGCTACAACTGGATCCTCTTTTTTGTTGCTGAGTTGGACAGGGGTTTCATCCTTATCCATGTCCAGCGCATGATTCTCAACATCCTGGGGGCAGGGTAGTAACTCCGTAACACCATTTAATAAAGGCTGAACACCTTTATTCTTGTAGGCAGATCCGATGTACACCGGTGTTAGCTGACGATTGAGAACGCCACGTCGCAACGCGGTGATGATCAAATCGTCGGTGACTTCTTGTTCCTCCAAAATCGCTTCGGTAAGATCATCCGAAAACATCGAAGCCGCATCGATAAGCTCTTCACGTTTGGCGAGAGCTTCGGCTGCAAGAGAAGGAGGTATTTCCTCCATACGTACGGTTTCTCCATTTTGGCCTTCGAAATACAATGCTTTCATTGAAACCAGATCTACAACGCCTTCAAAGTCGGCTTCGAGCCCAATTGGCATCTGCATGGTAACGGCATTGTGGCCCAGTTTTTCTTTCAGTTGATTAATAACTCGAAAAGGGCTTGCACCGCTACGGTCGCACTTATTAATAAACGCGACACACGGGACTTTGTATCGGTTCATCTGTTGATCAACCGTTATAGACTGGGACTGGACGCCACCTACCGCACATAGAACCAAGATTGCCCCATCCAGAACTCTTAGCGAACGCTCTACCTCGATAGTAAAGTCGACATGCCCCGGTGTGTCGATGATGTTGATCTCATGATCGCGCCATTCACAGTAGGTGGCGGCAGACGCGATGGTTATACCCCGCTCTTTTTCGAGTTCCATCGAATCCATAGTGGCACCGACGCCATCTTTTCCTTTGACATCGTGGATCGTGTGGATTCGCTTGGTATAAAAAAGAATTCGCTCGGTAAGTGTGGTTTTACCCGAATCGATGTGTGCGCTAATTCCTATATTTCTCACTTTGGTTATATCTTTATCCATTGAAATGTTACCTTCATTCTTTTCAAATCACTGGTAGTCGTCTAGATTGGATTCTCACAGATCACAGCCATTAAAAAATCCCACATCAGATTACACCAAGTCCGGATGAGGGATTGTTCTGTAAGCCAATTCAATAAAGTCGCGTAAAATAAGCTACTATATGATGTTTGTCAACAAAATATTTTCTGTTTCATTTTTCAGATACAATCAGAGATATTATGATGATAAGGCGACGTTAGGCGAGCAAAAATTTACGGATGTGTACGCTTTTTTCTGAATCGTTTTGGCAACGGCCGTTGCCGTAAAAGGACATAGGTTGCACCGGCACCTCCGTCGCATAATCTGGCACTCGTGAACGCAATCACCCACTTATGCCATGGACTGGAAGTTAACCAGCGATACACATTAGTTTTCAAAATAGGCCTTGCCGGTGATGAAAGACCCCGCCCGTGGATAACTAAAACAGCCCGTTTACCGGCAGATATACTATCAGTTAAAAATTTATCCAAGGCATAGCGAGCCTCCTTTACAGTGAATCCATGAAGATCAATGTGGGCTTGGATTGAAAATTCTCCCCGGTGAAGTCTTCTGACCACCTCCGGATTTACCTGATATCCAGTGGCTTCGATGTATTCCGAGGTGAGAGAAACAACAAAACCGGTTCCAAACCTTACCAGATTGTTGAGTTGTCGAAGTGTCTCATCATCGTCCATTTCGCCGGTGTTTGGATTTGATTTGAATTCCGGTATGTTCTCAATACAATTCTCCCTGGAAATCTGCTTTACGCCCGCCATTGCTTCTTCAAAAAGCATCTCTTCTGTGCGGTGATTTATTTCACGATCGTGGGATACTTCAAATCGAGGCGGTGGTGACGGTTTAAGCGCAAAGGATTTCCTTTCAAGGAGGGATTTTAGATTTTTGAAAGGCTTGAAGGATGTTGAGGAATCGGACGATTTCATGGCTTCACGAGAATTTTAATTTGCAATGCAGACTAAAATCAGCCTATAGGTTCAATCGCTCTCAATTGGGGACTCGGCCAGTCCATTTGATGATACCAGTTCAACGCAAAGAATCCCGACCGAAAGGGTAGGCTTTGATTTTACCCCATGGTTTTCAATTACGGCAATCCCACGGCGGGACTGGTCTGGTCTAGAGAACCACGTTTTCGATGTCAGAGAATGAAACCTTATTCGTGACTGCTCGTATCAAAAATAACAATATTTGCGATAGGCGTCAACCGCAATCAGTGATCAATTTAACCTATCAATGCCGTTAATCCTAATCCATACGGCTTTGCATGTGGTGCTGGCATAAATTTTAACTAATTGAATTTATGATAAAAATAAGTTCTTGGAGAATATAAATGACTTGGCAACATGCTTACGCAACCAAGGTTGTCGACGCAGCAACGGCTGTATCCAAAATCAAGTGCGGCAGTCGGGTTTTTATTGGCACCGGCTGCGGTGAACCCCAACATTTGATCAAAGCCATGGTGCAGGATGTTCACCTGCAGGATATTATGATCTATCAGATGTTGTCCTCAACGTTTTCACAGTTTGTGGGCGATGACTCATTCAATCGACGGTTCTCTTTGAAGCTGTTTTTCATCAGCCAAGCGATGCGCAAAGCTGCATATGAAGGTAAAATTGATTACATTCCGGCGTATCTTTCTCAAATACCTAAACTATTTGCCAGTCAGCGTATTGGTCTCGATATAGCTTTGGTACAGGTCAGTCCTCCGGATAATTTCGGTTACTGCAGTTTAGGCGTTTCGGTTGATATCACCCGCTCGGCGGTTGAAAACGCCGCTATCGTGATTGCACAGGTAAATCCCCGAATGCCCAGAACTTGGGGAGACAGTTTTGTACATGTGAATGCCATCGATTGGCTGGTTCCATTTGAAGAGCCGCTTGTTGAGGCACTTCCGACGGTTAAAGACAATGAAATTTCGAGGAGGATCGGACATTACGTATCACAGCTTATCGATGATGGAGCAACGCTTCAAATCGGATTCGGGAACCTCCCATATGCAATTTTAAAGTATTTGGATGGTAAAAAGGATTTAGGATTGCATACCCAGCTGATCACAGACGGTCTTCTACCTTTATTTGAGAAAAATGTTATCACTAACGAAAAGAAGTCACTGTTGCCCGGACGGGTGGTCACGGCCTTGTGTATGGGTTCGGAGAAGATTTACCGTTACGTTGACAACAATCCGGCGTTTTATTTCCGTTCTTCTGAATTTGTCAATGATCCGACGGTCATTGCCCGCAATGATAATCTGGTTTCCATTAGTTCTGCTCTGGAGGTTGATTTGACCGGACAGGTTTGCTCTGATTCCATGGGATACCTTTTCTATAGCGGAATTGGAGACCAAGTTGATTTTCTTCGGGGAAGTTCGATGTCAAAAGGGGGATTTTCGATTATCGCGCTTCCCTCAACTGCCCAAAACGGCTCGGTTTCCCGCATAGTGCCTCATTTGAGTGAAGGTGCCGGAGTTGCCACCACCCGTGGGGATGTTAACTTCGTCATCACGGAATACGGAATTGCCGAGTTGCAGGGAAAGGGAATATATCAACGAGTCATGGAGCTGACTCAGATTGCCCATCCCAAATACCGTGAGGAGCTCATCGAGGTGGCCAAAAAGCGGCATTACATATTTGCCGATCAGTTGCCGCCTTCGAGTGAGGATCTCCTTTTTTTAGAAGGTTATAAGAGTTTCCTGAAATTAAAGCATGGTAAAGTGGTTGAATTTCGTCCTCTCCTCCCGTCCGATGAATTTTCCTTTCGGAATTTTTTCTATTCGTTACAGGCAAAAACCATCTACATGCGGTTTTTCTACAAAATGAGGATATTCTCTCATGAAATGGCCCAAAAGCAATGGTCCAATGTCGATTACCGCAAGAATATGTCCATAATCGGACTCACTCAACATCACGGGCACAAGGAAATTATGGCGATCGGGTCTTACGCCGAAGAAGACGAACATCGAGCGGAAGTGGCGTTTGTTGTTCGCGAAGATTTTCAATCTTTGGGGGTGGGTTCTTATCTGCTTGAGGTTCTTGAAAAAATTGCTAAAGAAAACAGCTTTACGAGCTTCAGTGCTGCCGTATTGCGAGAAAATTCTGCTATGTTGAAGGTGTTCAAAAAACGGTACCCGCAAGCCATCATCGAAGCCAACAGTGGTTCGGATATAAAAATTATTATGGATTTTGCTGCTAACATGGGGTACGCGCCTTGAGCATTTACAAAACTGCTGAAGCGGATCATTCAAACCGTTCATCCCGATGAAAGAGGGACTCGCCATTCAAGCCGCTGCAGTCAAGGTTTAAAAGGAAATCACCCCATCCTTTCAAATATTTATCTTGATAAAATGCTGAATATTTCGTAATTTAAGAAGTATAAGGCGGATTGCCAGATCTCAAATAAATACCATTTTTGTGGTTTTGTTCATAGCTGCTGCCGGCCAGTCTTATTGAGATAAGGTTCGCCGGTTATTTGTATCCGGACCCTAAAGGCCGACATTCTAATCTCCACACAAAAAAATGTTAAAGTTTTCCTTAAAGTTACCGAAATATATAAAAATATCAGTCTACCAGCGATCTGCCAAGATGCAAAATAGATCATGTGTTTCAGCAATACCATATTTATTAACTTTTATATTCTAAGGAGGCTGGCAATTGTCCTATACGCTTGGTCAAAAACAGCTCGATAGTATTGAGGATATATTAAAGCAAGACCTCATTGATAACGGAGTCAGGTGTGTTTTCTTAATTGACATGGCCGGCAATATCATTGCCAATCTGGATAACGGTGAAAAACAGCATGACATTTATTCGCTG
>JASFJP010000206.1:0-7565 GCA_050121225.1 Desulfobacterales bacterium | reverse complement strand
CGGAATGTATGGGATACCACCGGTAATGGTTCGAGTCGGTTGCCCGCCGGTGTGGGTATCGATAGATGAAAATATGTGTTTGGCTCTCATCGTAATGACCTCTGGATCATTTAAAAAAATATACTTTGGTCTTGTTGGTTCCCAAGCAAGTATAATAAGTGAATATCGAATATCGAATCATGAACACCGAATGTCGAAGGAATGTATTCTGTCTATTCTAGGACTGAGAAAAACGAAACAACACTTCGAAATTCTGCAGTTCGCTGTTTAGTCGAGCTTAGCCATTGAAACGGCAGATTTGATCTAAATGGAGACATCGAGCTGTTAGTTTCATATGAGTTATTCTTTAACTGAAATATGGGCTCATATGCCTAAAGGTTTTAGAGCCACCTGCAATTCTTTCATTTCAGAGTCTGTTAAGGGCTGAACGGGTTTGCGGCAGGGGCCCACCTTTCGGCCGGACAAATTCGTAGCCGCCTTGACGGCAGCATTGTATACATGGTTCCAAAAAAACAAATTGGCAGGAAACATGCGTTTCCACAGATCCGATGCTTCAGCCAGTTTCCCGGAAGACACGAGGTTGAAAAGATCGACAGCTTCCTTGGGCATGGCATTCGGCGCCCCCCAGACACACCCGGGGCAACCGGCCACCAGGCTGAAAAATGCAATCGGATCAGCGCCATTGAATACCTTGGCGCCGATGGCAAGCAGTTGTTGGATGCGGATGAGATCTGCAGTGCTGTCCTTGATATACTGGATATTGTCAATCTGCATAAGGCGTTTAAATAATTCGGGGGTAATGTCGATACACGAATGCACCGGGATATTGTAGGCCATGATTCGTACCTTGACCGCCTCCGCGATCTGTTCATAATGATAATAAACCCCTTCATGATCAGGACCTTCAAAATAGGGCGGTAAAACCAGGAGACAATCCGCACCAACACCCTCAGCATGCCGGGCGTATTCAATCCCATCGGCAGTATTGATGGCCGAAGTTTGAACCATAAACCCGGCTCGACCATCGATATGTTTGGCAGCAACTTCGGCAATTCGCTTTCTTTCCGCCGGCCTCAAATAAGCGAATTCCCCGGTCCCGCCACACACCAATATAATGTGAATTCCGGCTTCCAACATGGAATCGATGTGCTTTTTAAATGCGGTTTCATCGACTTTTTCGCCATCTTCCGTGAACGGTGTACACACGGCGGCACAGATTCCTTTAAGCGCTTTCAAAGCAGCCTCCTTCTTCCAGGTTCATTTTAAGTTCTAAAGCCAAAGCCATACATCTTATCTATTTTCCCGAGGTGAAAGCCATCGGGAAAGGGGTCATTCGGATCAACTACAAATTGGTGAATACCGGTAATATACGCACTACCTCGAATGGTGGGCACGACAGCCGCATATTCGCCAACCCGTGTTTCCTCGATAAGCTGACCGTAAAACAGAGTGCCCAAGATGCTTTCGTGAACAAATTCCTCATTCAGGTTGAGCTTCCCTTTGGCATGGAGTGTCGCCATCTTGGCAGATGTTCCCGTTCCACAAGGCGACCGATCCATTCCTGCCGGAGGTACCACCACGGCATTCTTCAGGGTTGCCTTCGGATGAGTCGCTGGGGCAGAGAACTCAACATAGTTGATACAATCTATCTCCGGCTCTAAGGGATGATGGATCTCAACCTGGTCATTAACGGTCTGCCATATTTTTGTCCCCACCGACATGAGTTTATTTGCGTTCTCAGTCATCACCGCCAGTCCCAGCCTTTCAGCATCGAGAATGGCGTAGAAATTACCCCCATAGGCAATATCTAACCTCACAACGCCAACGTCGGGAACATGCAGTTCGAGATCCTTCTTGTAGAGAAAGGAAGGTACGTTGCGGATAGTAACAAATTCAGCTCTGCCATCTTTCAATTTCACCCTGGCCCTTACGATTCCGGCTGGCGTATCCAGCACAATCTGCGTCTCAGGCTCCCGGGCTTCAATGATTCCGGTCTCTATCAAAACAGTACAGACAGCGATGGTTCCATGACCGCACATGGTCACATACCCACCCGGCTCTAAGTAGAGCACCCCGACATCGGCTTCCTCTATGGTCGGCGGCACTAGCAACGCCGCATACATGTTGCTATGGCCGCGAGGTTCATGCACCAGCATGGTGCGCAGATAATCCAGGTTTTCACGCGCATACCATGATTTCTCGAGCATGGTTTTCCCGGGAATAGGTGGGACCCCTCCGGTGACCACTCGCTCCGGATTTCCCTCGGTGTGCGCATCAATTGCGGTTATGATTTTTGTGAAATTCATGTTGAAGTCTAAAAGATAAAACCCGTGGGGTTATCGGCTCATATGAACTCCATTCATAAGCCGACGGCATCTTCCAGGTTTGGATCAATAAACAATGACGCCCCAGGTAACGGTAGAACCTTTTCAATTCTCATCCCGATAGGTCAGGGTGGCTTATGAATGGAGTTAGGCCCGGTTGCGAGGGCGCGCCGCATGCTTTATCCCCCCAAAAACGCCTCTTTTATATGGGGATCATTTAAGATCGTATCCGCCAACCCGTCAAAATGGTTTTGCCCCATGGCCAGCACATAGCCTCTATCGGAAATATTCAGTGACCTATAAGCATCCTGCTCAATGATAAGAATTCCGATTCCTTTCTCATGCAGACTCTTAATCTGATCAAAAACTTCATCCGCAACTTTCGGAGACAGTCCGGCCGAAGGCTCGTCCAACAATAAAAGGGCCGGTTCCGTCATGAGTGCCATGCTCATGGCCAACATTTGTCTTTGTCCGCCACTGAGGGTGCGCGCCCGTTGATTTCTCCTGTCACTTAGAATCGGAAAATTGCTGTATGCGAGATCAATCCCGCGTTCCAAAGCTTTGCTGTCCTTTGAGTAACCGCCCATTTCCAAATTCTCTCGAATGGTGAGCGACGGGAATGTATTATCCAGTTGTGGGACGTAAGCGATTCCCTTTATCACCTTTTGATTGGGTTTCAGATGGGTTACATCTTCTTCTGAAAAAAAGATCTTGCCGGATCGGGGCGTCAGATAACCCATGATGGTTTTAAACAAGGTTGATTTCCCGGCACCATTGGGACCGATGATGGTGACGATTTCTTCTCGTTCGACGGCGATCGAAGCGCCATGCAGAACGTCTGTACGTCCATATCCGGAAACGATATCATGTACCTCTAACAAAGGCATACCTGAAAAATCTCCCACCACTGGTGAGCATTATCTCTCCATCGATTCTTAAATGTTATCCGATATCAATCTTTTCAAAAAGGATCCTAAATAACGATTTTTTATTTTAAATCAATTGGTTATGACCCACTTAAATATGCTTCCAATACCTGTTCGTTTTTCTGAATTTCCTCTGGCGTTCCTTCAGCAATTTTCTGCCCAAAGTTTAAAACATACACACTGTCACAAATACCACTAATGACTTTCATACTGTGCTCGATGATAAAGAAAGCCTTTTTTTCGATTTTTTGCAGCTTCTGGATGGCTTCCATAAGTTGAACCCTCAACGTCGGATTGACACCGGCAGTAGGTTCATCCAACAGAATCATGTCCGGTTCTAACATAAAAATCCTGCCCAGCGAGAGCAGCTTTTTCTGACCACCCGACAGATCACCGGCATAGTCGTTCTTTAGTTTCGACAGTTGCAACATATCAAGTAACTCCAAGGCCCGGTTCAAATTTGCCTCTTCAGCTTTTTTGACCCGCCCGCGCATGAACAAGGCGCTGAAAGGACCTTCGCCGATCTGGTGCTTGGCCGCCAATAGCATATTTTCTAAAACGGTTAATTTTTCGGGAGCTTTGCTCACCTGAAATGTTCGGCACAACCCTTTTTTAGCGATTTTGTTTGGAGGAAGACCGTCAATTCGCTCCCCGTTGAAATAGATTTCGCCGCCATCTTTTTGATAAAATCCCGATACCACATTGAATAGGGTTGTCTTTCCGGAACCGTTAGGCCCGATCAACCCCACAATTGTGTCAGCTCCGACCTCAAGTGAAACGTCATCCAAAGCTTTCAAGCTCCCAAAATGTTTATGCAGATTTTTAATGGTTAACATGAAACTCTCTCTCTGATGAAAGGGCGTTCATTTGTAGATTTTTTTCTTTTCTTTGATCAGGCCCTCCGGTCGATACAGGAGGAACAGAATAATTAAAAGCCCGATGATGAACATTCTCAAGGACCCCATGGACTCTGTACTCAAAGGAACATAGCCTGCCAGAAATCTGGTGGAGACATTGAACAATTGGATGACGACGGCACCAACAATTGCACCAGCGTGGTTGCCTCTGCCGCCTACGATAATCATGGCCCACATGAGAAAGGTTTCGATAGGTCTGAAGTTTTCAGGTGAGATATAAGCGATGTAAAACGTAAAAAGGGCGCCGGCTAAACCCGCTACCATACCGGCCACAACCATAGATTTGAGCTTTAAATTCTGGATGTTCTTTCCCAGACTCAGACACAACTCTTCTTCATCGCGGATGGCTTTTAGATTCCTTCCGAAGGGAGAGTTTGTCAGCAGATCGAGCAGAAAATATACGACAACAATACAGGCAACAACAAAAAACAGATAGAAAAAAGGATACGCATCTTTGGAAATGATCCCCTTTAAAATTTGGGGAATACCCATGACTCCGAAAGGACCGGCTGTCAGCCAGTCCTCATTGAGCGCGATAAGCCGAATAATTTCCCCGCTGGCCAAAGTTGCAATCGCCCAGTAATCGGTTTTTAGCGACTTGGTGGGGATGCTCATCACATAACCCATGATGCCGCTTAACGCCATGGCACCCAGGAAGCCGACAAATATCGGCATTCCCGCTTTTACGACCAGAAGTGCAGAGGTGTAGGAACCAATACAAAAAAATGCAACCTGCCCGAAATTAATTAAGCCGGTGACGCCCACTTGAAAGTTCAAGCTCATGGCCAGCAGGCTATATATGCCCATCATGGTCATGAGATATATGATAAAATTAACGATCGTCATTCTATTTCTTCCCCAAAATTCCCGTAGGCTTAAAGAGCAAAACGACAATTAAGATCACAAAACTGATGGCCGGTTTATAGCCGGTACTGACGTAAAGCGAGCTGATGTCAAAAACTCCTCCCAGATTTACCAAAAGACTGAAATCAAGAGCCAGCACAATATTCTCGGCAAATGCCAGAATAAGAGCGCCAACCATCGCCCCGTAAGGATTGCCGATCCCTCCCAATATGGTGGCACAAAAAACCGGAATGATAATATTAAACCCCAGCCGGGGATACAAGAGGTGCTCCATGGCTATCATGCACCCCCCCAAAACACCGTATGCACTGGCTGCGAACCACATCCACCTGATCATTTTCTCGGAATCAATGGCGCACGCACTTGCCAGCTCGCTGTTATCGGAAATAGCACGCAGGGCTTTACCAAACGTCGTACGATGCAACAATAGGTGAAAAGCGACCATGGACAGTGCTCCGGCAATGATGATCCATATCTGCAGCGGTGTTGTTTTTGCTCCCAGAATTTCCAGAGGCTTTCGAATCGGTATAGCATAGGTTTTGGTATGGCTGGTCCATATCAATCGCATCAGATTTCGTAGGGCAATGGCAGTGCCCATGGAGGCAATCATCAGAGTGACCGGTTTGGCCCCGATCATCCGTAAGCGCTTGAAGATCGCCTGGTCGATCAAGATACCGACAATGCCGGTTAACAAAGCAGCCAGTAGCACCGCCAGCAGCAGGTTGAAACCCATAACGCGATTAAACAGATAGGCAAAAAATGCTCCCAAAATAGCATAATCCGGATGAGCAAAATTGGCGAACTTCAATATATCGAATACCATGGTAAGACCGATAGCCAACAGGCTCAGTTCGGCGCCCCGGACCAGACTATTTATGATAATTTGAGAGATTTCCATTTTTTATATCATCCAGGTGCGTTCGCTGCTCAGAACTCAAGCGGGAATCTGAAACGATGTCGTTCCGAAAGAACGTATGCGGCCCCACCGGCTGGGGATAGATCCGGAGGGGCCGCTGAATGAATTACGATATCCCCGATTACATCATCAAATAATTAACATTCCTTACTCATAGTTTACGGGTTTTCCGCCTTTAATAATTACCTTCTGATATTGGCCGAAACCCTGCATACCGTCTTCGTCAAAGCGCTTGTCGCCCCCGGTGGACTGGCCCCGGTACCAATCATCAACCTTCCACAAATTGTCCCGAATCTTTTGAGGATCATCCGACTGGGCAAAATTGGCGGCTATCGCAATCAAGATCAGGGCATCGTAGTTCATAGCCGCATAAGCCGTGATGGGATCACGTCCCATTTTCTTTTTGAATTTTTCCACATACAGTCCGCCCGGGTCTAAAGGGTTGAGACCTTTGATACCTTCCACGACCTCGGGTATTTCCTGCATGGCTGTAGCAAAACTGGACGTCATTTCAGGTACATACCAGGGTACTTGATTGACATCGAGCATCCCCATCTCATAGGCTTGCTTGGCGGTAACCATACCTTCTTTAGCATAAAAGGTAGCAATGACGGCCTCGGGTTTTTTCGTAAATAAGCGTTGAATCTCTGCCTTGTAATCAACCTTATTTAATTCATAGAGCACATCGGTTACAATTTCCGCACCCTGGGCCTTCAAATTTTTAACCGTCTCATCATGTAACGCTTTACCAAAGGCATTGTTCATGAACATCAAGCCGTATTTCTTCTTGCCGGAATCGGCGACGGCAAAATCAGCAATTACTTTGCCTTTGTAGTTATCCAATACATTCGTCAGGAAAATCATGTCTCCTACGCCACGAAAAAGCGGTGAGGTTGGCGGTTGGAAAACGGCAAGGATGCCTCTTTCCTGGCAGTACTTGGCGATCGGTAACGCGACACCGCTGGAGAAGCCGCCGGATATAATTTTGACTTTATCGACTTCGATAAGTTTTCGGGCAGCATCCATCCCGGGAG
The DNA here is from genome assembly GCA_050121225.1 of Desulfobacterales bacterium. Lineage (GTDB taxonomy): Bacteria > Desulfobacterota > Desulfobacteria > Desulfobacterales > JAFDCJ01 > JAFDCJ01. The sequence goes on along the minus strand of JASFJP010000206.1, from coordinate 584 downwards.
CAGGGCGGGTTTCCGTATCTTCGATGATCAGTTCAACCTTGCGACCCAATATCCCGCCGGCGGCATTGATCTCCTCTTGAGCCAATTTAAAGCCGGTCATGAGATCCTCCGACATAACCGCCTGCGTTCCCGTAATAGGACATAGGATACCGACCTTGAATGTTTCTGCGCTGGCAATGCCAACACCGATAAAAAAACAAAGCAGCGCAACACCAACCATTAAAGCGGGTTTTCTCATTTTTGTTCCCTCCTTTCCCATCCAATTAGGGATAATAGATTTAGGCATGAATATCTATATGCCTATTAATGCCGAAAAATTTCTGCGAACTCACCTCCTTTCTCGATTTTGCCACTTTGGTTTGTGCAATCTTTAAAAATTCAGGTGTTGGTCTCTACAGCAATTATCCACACCCAATGGCAGCGGATGTGAAAAAAGTCAGGCTGTTGGCATTGATAGAGGTTGGAGCTATAGCGTTATCCAGGTCACTCAAATTTGTCAAGAAAAAAACCTATTTTCCATTAATCTAAATTTTTTTAACCCATCGATATTCATAATGATATTTTAGGATTACAATGAGCGTGAT
>JASFJP010000205.1:0-7604 GCA_050121225.1 Desulfobacterales bacterium | reverse complement strand
GGAAGTAAATTACCCAATATCTAGGAAGAATAATACATAATTATTTCAGTGAGCTTGCCGCGAATATACATTCATGTATTTGAAAATAATGTAAATAATTCTAAACAAGTGACATAATTAGTCATTGGCATGCTATTTGTATTGTTCTGTAGATGTATTTTTTTTGTGGCTTCTCGGATGTGCGTGCATCTTTCCCCGGAGAGCTTCCAAAAACAAACTAGAGAAGTATGCCGAGTGATAAAAACGGCATTTTGGGAAGCCATTTTAAAAAAGAAGGCAGAGTCGCACTCTATCTGGCTCTGCCTTCTTTTTTCGGCTATCTAAACATCTAAGTTTATACGGCTTTTTTACTGCCTTAGCAACCGTTTAACGTTCGGTACATCGAGATTAAGCGCCTCTATCTGCCATTCGCCTTTATCATTTTGTTGACCGGCAAGACGTCCTTGCCTTAGCCATTGCTTTACGCCATGCTCGGTCAGATAGGTCATGCCGGCAAATTCGGCGATTGATAACATTTTTTTTGTCCCGGCTACTTTGATCTTAGCCTTTTTTCCCTTTTTAGGTGCCGGTTTTGCAGTTTTTACTTTCGGGGAAGTTTTTGTGCCTTTGGTTGCTTTTTGGACGGCTTTTGCTTTTAGCTGATCCGGCGAGATCATCCACTTGCCGGATATTTTTTCAGCTTTGATTTTTCCTTTACGAATCAATTTAGAAACCATTGATTTCGATAATCCCGCTGTTGATCCAAATTCACTCGTGGTTAAGCCTTGTTTCTTTTTTGCCATCTTTCATCCTTTCCTCTGGTTGAGTTAAAAATATGTTATAACGTTAAACATGCAACTCGCTGTGTATGTATGCGCAATGTTTCATGTCGTTCTGTAAATTTTCCTCTGCGCTCTAATTCACACCGCTCATTAATCCGCCCTGATAAATAGGATGTTGCACAGTTTAATCACCCCTGATCTCTCATTTTCAGGGCGGAGTAATTAGATGGTTGGGTTTTATAGCAAGGCGAGGCGCATAATTCAAGACGGAAGATAGCCAACGTAATGCGTTCGCAGGAGACCAATTCGAATTTAGGAGACCTGTGCTCGCTGCACCGCGAGCATCGTCACGTCATCACTTCTTGGTGCAATATCGATAAATGTAAACAAGTTGGTCTTGATGCTTTCCAGCATTTCGGATGCCGAAGCGAACGGCTGCTCGATGAGTGACCGCAGTCGATTGCGCGTAAACAGGTCATCTTCAGGCGACCGTGCTTCTGTAACACCGTCGGTGTAGCCAATCAACATATCGCCGGGCTCCATCTTTATTTCTTCAATATGATAGGCGGTATTCGGCCACAGCCCGACAGCCGGTCCCGTCGGATTGAGTTTGCGTTTTACACCTTCGGCGTCAACCAGATAAAGCGGCTCATGGCCGCCGTTAATGTAAACCATGATCCCGGTGGATGGATCAAGAATCCCGAAAAATAGGGTGGCAAACATACCCTCATCGCCGTGCGTTTGGGCGATGTAGTTATTGGTAGAAGGCACGGCGCTTAATCGCAGCCGTTGTTGATTCTCGGTGGTTGGGATTTCTGTAATTTTGCCGCCTGCCTGATCGAACTGGCTGACAGTCGAAGGGTCGTAAAAAGCGGCCTGTTCGGCAAAAACGCGAATCAGACTTCGAAACAGGGCCATATAGAGTGCGGATCCCACCCCCTTGTCACACACATCGGCGATCACCAAACCGACATTGCCGTCGGGAAATGTAAACACATCGTAAAAATCGCCCGAGACTTTTCCAGCAGGAAAGAAACAGCTCGCGATATCCCAATTCGGCAATTTAGGAATATGGCTGGGCAAAAAATCACGCTGTATTTTTTGACCTTTCTCCATTTCGAACTCGATCAATTTAATCCGATCCCATTCTCTCAAACCTTCGATCATGTGATTGAAATTCTTTGCCAATTCACCGATTTCATCTTCGGAGGTTACCGGGACCGATTTTGACAAATCACCTTTTGCAACTTCCGCCGATATCGCTGAAAGATTCTCAATCGGTCCCGCTATCTTGCGCGCGAAATAGTATCCTAAAAACCGCAGCAATATCAGAGCGACGACCAAGAATACTATAAAGATCTTTATCCGCTTACGCATGAAGGCGGTCATGCCTTCGCTGTCAACCCCGATTTTGAGAAAGTAGCTGTTCTTATCTTTTTCACCGGTGATGTTGACGAACATGGCGTGGGACCCGTTGGCGGAGAATATCTTTGATTTTGCCGGGTGGAAATGTCTTCGAAGCCAGCTATCGAGCTTATTCGTGTGGGGATCTTCCACAATTCGATCCGACTGCATAGTTGGTCCGTCCGGGAAATACAGTCGATACCAGGATGAACGATCCGCTGTTCTGGTGTAAATTGAGATGTCCGAAACCGTATAAAACGTTGAGGAAAGGTTTACTAGCATTTGCAGCAAGCGGAACAGTTGGGGCTGGGACTGGTTGATTCCCGCCCAGATAAAATCCGGGGTGCTGCTGTTATCCAATAGGTCCAGCTGGTGATTTACTAATTTGCTGGTTGAATGCATGAACTGTTTCTTTCCGGCGATGGTGTACAACATTGATGTGACCAGAAAAATTATCAGGCCGAACACCAGGAAATATATGGTTATTCGCCTCGCAACCGAGGGTTTCCAGAACGAGCAAAAACACATAAAATGTTCTTTAAGTTTCATGGCGGCCACCTTTAAGGTCCGTAATTTTATTGTGGACCATTGTTGGGTATGTTTTTCAATTTAGACCCATAATTTCTATGTGTACGGACGATAAAATGTCAATCGTTAAAATGTAACATTATGTAACATCTTTATAACGTGAAATTTATTATTCATTGCAATTTGTAATTTTGATATTGTTTGTAATTTGAGTATTGTGATTTGGGAATTTAGTGCCGTATCTGAGAGAAGGTAAAGCGCTACTACCTGAATCAGATAGCCTTGACGTTGACCCTCCCTGCAAAGCGGTTGCCGATCTTTGACTCTCAGAACCTAAACGTGGTATGCTTCATTTTTTTAATAAAGAGCGAAATTTGTATACCGATGAATTCCAGGATTGTAAATCGCATAATCCACTCAAACGGAACTAAACAGAACCGCTGCCTGTCCTGCGGTACATCTGAGAATATGGATCGGCGGAGATACTGCTCTATCGAGTGCCGACAGCGGCTAAGGCATCATTTAAACCTTCGAACCGGTTTGTTAAGAGCACTGAACACGCGCTATGCGACGTTCTATTTTACTGACTATATAATTATTCTAGACGTGTTGCCGTATGGTTCGGGCGAATTGTTTAGTTACATGTTTCCGCGGTCTCATAACCAAAAGCCCGTTGAAGATTTTTGTACGATGTCCAATATTTTAGGCAATGCATGGTGGGCTGAAAGAAACCGAACCAATAAACGTTACCTTGCAAGCCAACACTTACTTGAAAAAGCGGCCAGCAAGAATGCGGAATCCGCTTCCATAAAACCTTACGAGGTAAAAGAACCGGCACGTTTGTCCAGGTCGCTGACGTACTTAAAACTAAAAAAGACAGATTTGAATTCGCCCGAACTTCAAAATAAAATAAAAAAAGCCTACCGCAAGCAGGCCATGAAACACCACCCTGATTTGGGCGGTGACGCTACCGTTTTTAGAAGGCTGCATAACGCCTATGAACAAATCCTAAAATGGGCCGAAAATCCTATTTATATCCGCCGACGCGGCTTTCCATTTAAATGGTTCTACGATGGCAGTACAAATCGATGGGTGCAGCCGGCACCCCGGTGGGTAAAACTTTGAAAAGCCGATAGCCCATGGATGACAGCTGACAGCAAAACCCTAAAATGAGCGAAAGTCAAGGGTAACTTTGCAGGGAAACGTCAAAGTTGGTGATAACCAGCAAGATTGAATCAATTCACTACCACCATCATGGACCTAAAATCCCAAATCTCAATATCCAAATCCAATTGGTTGTCTTCTTATTTGACGTGACCCTGGGCAACACGGAGGCCAGCTTCAGGCACGCATAGCTGCGTTTACCATGGCCCGGACATTTTCGAGTTTAGCATTGGCCGGAATGTCGCAGCCGGATTGCAAGATAAACCCCTTAGGACCCAATTCACGTATGAGCATGCGGCAGTATTCATGAACTTTTTGCGGTGATTCCAGATATAACATTGAGGCGGATACATCCCCCATTATGCACATGTGGTCGCCAAGTATTTCCTTGGCTTTAAGTATGTCGGTTTCACCGTCAAGTGCCATAATGCAGCGACCTTTGGGCAGTTCTCGAAAGCGGTTGAGTTCACGGGTCCAGTCCGAATCCAGATGAAGTAAAGCGATCAGGCCCGAGTCTACCACCTCATGGACGAGTCTGCTGAAATAAGGCCAGACAAGGCGGTTCCACATCTCAGGAGATAACATGAAAGGCGCCGCTCGCCAGCCGCCCACCCAAACCAGCGGATATTTATGCTTTTTTGCACGCCTTATGGCGTCGCCTGCCAGGTGGGGGACGATTGCATCCATGGCAGCGGTTACTTTTTGTGGTATTTCAACCAGATCTAAAAAAAAATCCACCAGAGAGCGCGAACCGCATAGCAGTTCGAAAGGCGTCGTTATATCACCCCCGCTTAAAACCGGTACACCTTCTTCACGCCATGCGTTTTGAACACCCGGTGATTTTCTTTGAGGCGGTAGATATTCTGCAGGAACATCGTTTAAGATTTTCTCTGCCATGAACTTATTAAAATACTTCTGCCATCCTGAATCTACGATGAGATCATAGTCCTCCCGCGTCATCAATTTTGTCTCGACCACCTGCCACATGTCATTTTCGGGCAAATCGATCCCGGGAACGGCAACTTTTGACATAAAGTCATAGCAAAGACCATAAGGCCAAAATGAGCCATAATTAATCGCATCGCCGTCGCCGACCATGAGGTAGGCCTGGATCATGGTTTCAAGATTTTTCGTGGGAGAGCTGAGAAAATCAGCCATCTGAGTGTTGGTCACGTACGCGGCAAATCCTGAGTATTCTAAAACCACCGGCGTGCGATCGGGCTTTTCAAGCGCAATAGTCTTTAATATTCGTTCTAAACGCTGCTGATATACTTTTTCTTTGCTCACCGCACCAGATCCCTGTCTGATTTTAGCATTTTTGGATCGCCCGATAACTGTAGATGGTCATTTACAATCTGAAGAAGGATTTTATATCTGTCAACTAACATACCATTTGACAGAAAAACAACGCTAATCTATTTAGATAGGGTGCTGTCAGTTCCCTCATAGTTTGACTGGGCGAACTGCTAAATTTCATATCATATGTCCAAACATTCGAAAATTAAAATTTCTGCCAAACGTCGATCACAAAAAACCTTGAGTGCCGCTGTGCCGGTTGCCACGTCTGCCGATTTCCACCGGCTGGAGTTTCACCGTGATGCCGTCGCTTTGATGCCGGATCCCGCCGATAGTCGACCTGGGATCGCGTACTGGGTTGAGAAAGCCCCAAAAGAGGTAGACCAGTCTTTTTGCAGTTGCAGCCTTTCTGGCTCTAAAACCTGTGATCATCTTAAGGAACTATACCGGTTGCTTGCGGCACGGCAAAAACAACCCGGCAACAGCACCCTTTATGAGGAATTCCAGGCCGGTCTCTGGTACCGCTTGGCGGCCATTTTATCCGACGAGATGGGTGAGACTCCTGCGACCATTCGTCTGATCGCCGCCCATCCCGGTAATCGAAAAGCTATTGCCGTTATCGGGGGCAGCAATCAAACCCTTTTGATTTACATTTCAAAGGGACTTGACCGCGCGCGATTTCTGGAACGCTGCACTCTGCCGCCGGAAAATCCCGCTGTTCCAACTCGGGGTGAGATCATCCGACAGCTTTCGCTCTTGACCCTAACCCAAAACGAAAGAGTGCTGATGGACCGCGGGCTCAAAACACGGCGTCAGGCGCTGGAGGAAACTTTCTGGTACAAGTTTGCATATCACTGCTTTCATGAGTTTGGCGCAAACGGTTGTCATCTTCATCCGGCGGTTGAAGAATCCACCGGTGCGTTTGTGGTCACGGCAAAAACGGCACAAGATGAAGAAGTTTTCAAAATGGAAATACCGCGTCAAGCCGTTAAGCGTGTGCTGCAGGAATGTGATGGGATGTTTTCCAACCACCACGGCCTCGCGATATACCCTATACCATTGGATTCAATATTCGACGTGAAGCTCACGGCAAAGCTGGACCTTGAAATTCGCCCCCTTTTGCGGTTGATCCAGAAAAACGGCGAGGCCAAATTTTTCGAACGCGAGAATCTCAAACGCTTTCAATACGGGGATGTTTATTATATTAAGGAGCTTAACATCCTTGCCGAAGACCGCTACCCGGAGCCACCGCCGGAATCATTTTCCGAACCGGTTAAAACCGTTATCAAAAGGAGCCAGGTGCCCAGCTTTCTGGACGAGCACGCAGCCGATTTGAAAAACGGCCCCTTCCAGGTGGAGGAAAGCATTCGGCGCCTCAAGATCCTGAAAAATTTTGATCGACTTGAAATTACGCCTCAGCTCCTTGATCGCGATTGGTTGTGGCTGTCGGTGATCTATGGGGCCGGCAACCAGTCGGTCTCGTTGGCGGAAATTCTACGTGCCCGGCAGAATAAGCAACGTTATGTGGCCACGGCCGAGGGCTGGGTGGATTGCAACAGTCCTGAGTTCGATCCCCTAGTGCCTTTGCTGAAAAACCCGGCAGATTTCGTGTCGACGGAGGACGGTGAAACCATTCGACTGCGCCGGGCCGACGTGTTTCGTCTAAACACCTGCGACGGGCAACAACTGGATTTTGCCGGTGATAGAAAGAAAGTAGCGCAGCTGAAAAATTTTATCGATCTCAGGCCCGTTAAACCTCTGCCGGATTTGAAGGACAAGATCACGCCTCTTCGCTCCTACCAGGTGCGGGGGGCAGAATGGCTGTGGTTTTTATTTGAAAACGGATTTGGCGGATTGCTTTGCGATGATATGGGTCTGGGAAAGACCCACCAGATCATGGCTCTGATGACGGGGCTTTGCTCTGAATATGCGGAACTCGGCCCATTTATCGTGGTCTGTCCCACGACGGTGATCAGCCACTGGCAGAAAAAAATTGCAGAACACGCGCCGGCCCTGAAAGCTGGTGTTTACCACGGCGGAGAGCGGAATCTTGACAGCCTGCTAAAGGAATGCAACACGGTGCTGACGTCCTATGGTATCCTGCTGCGTGACATCAAACAAATTGAGCGGGTGACGTTTGCTTTGTCTGTGTATGACGAGATTCAGCACATCAAAAATCCCGCCACTCGTACCTTCCGGGCGGCAGAAGCCCTGCGTGCCCAGATGAAGATCGGACTCACCGGCACACCCATTGAAAACACGATCACAGAACTCAAAGCCTTAATGGACGTGACCACACCGGGATATCTGGGAACCGACGAGGATTTCACCAAACGTTATGTCAACACCATCGAACAAAAGCAAAACACTGCCAGACGCTTGGAACTTAGCCGCCTGGTGTCGCCTTTTACCCTCAGGAGGCTCAAGCAGAGTGTGCTCACTGAGCTTCCG
>JASFJP010000204.1:0-7614 GCA_050121225.1 Desulfobacterales bacterium | reverse complement strand
TCTGGGCGGCGACAGTTTTATCCAGTGGGAAAAGGGGCGCTTTTCCATTGGTCCTCGAAGAGTGGCGCCCATCGCCTGGCTGGGTGCGATGTACCCCGGTTGGGACCAGGCTCTGGGGTTTCTTGACCGGCGCCTGGATCGGTATGCCGAGTCCACCCAAAACATGCAGATTCTGGTTCTGAACGGTTCACAGGAGAACCTTGTCTTGACGCCGCAGGAGGATAAAATTGTAACGCTCCTGAAAAGCCGACCATTTTCGATTGACGAGCTCGTCAAACAAACCGAAGTCTTGTTTGAAGGGAGTCTCAAGCTCGGGCGACTGGAGGAGAGTTTCATCATCCAGCGCTGCGGGTTAACACTCACCGATCTCTGGCATGCAACGGGTCACTTCGAGCGGTGGAATAAGGACGCAGCCGAACGCATCTGCCGGATATTCTCACGCCTCATAAAAATGGGTATTCCGGAAATGGCCCAACATCTTATGGATATGGGGATCGAACGTCTAACCCTGGAGTTGCTGAAACGGCAACTGGACGAAGAGACCGATCCAGAGGCCTTGCTCACCTGCCACGTATGCAAGACTCTAGTCAAAAACCTGCTTGCGGGTGGGAGCGACCAGTATACCGTCCGGATAGATCTAAAGCGGCCGATCGTCGGCATCGGAGCGCCAATTCATTTTTTTCTGCCGAAGGCAGCGGCAGTTTTGGGTGGTGAGGTAGAGTTGCCGGAAGACTCGGATGTAGCCAACGCGATTGGCGCCATCACGAGCGATGTTATTATAAACCGTCACGTGCGCATCATTCCGAACCAGGAAGGCGGATTCCTAATCGAAGGTATCGCGGGTGATAGACACTTTGATAAATTCGATGATGCCGACGCTGCTGCGAGGAACGAATTGATCCATATGGTTAGAAGTCTGGCACGGGCCGCCGGCACTAGCTCTCGAGCGATAAAGCTTAAAACACAAGATAAAATTGCGACATCCACCGACGGCACACAGATCTTCATTGGACGGACTATCCGTGCAAAGCTGACCGGTCGGCCTGATATTGTCGTCAAAGAAAATCTTCACAATCTGGCGGATGCTATGAACTAGCAACATAAGGCCTTCAGCTTAAACTATGCCTATACTTCGTGGGCGCTCATTCTTCCCGATACATTCCTGCCAGTATGATGTCAGGAGACGGCTGGCAGCCATTTGATGCTGAGACGTAACCCGATTTAGCCCTGCATTTTTTTCTTTAACGCGATCAAAGAAATGAACTCATATGCAATAGCTGAAGCTAACATTGCAGTGACCTGGGTCGGATCGTGGGCAGGCAGAACTTCCACCACGTCAAATCCGATTAGATTCAGCCCCTTTAACCCCCTTACGGCCTGCAGAGTTTCCACGCTACTAAATCCTCCCACTTCAGGGGTTCCTGTCCCCGGAGCATAGGCGGCGTCGACAAAATCGATATCAAAAGTAAAAAAAGCTTTGGCGGTTTTCACCCGTTCATGAATTCTCTGAATTAAGGCAGGGATGCCAATTTGTTGAATCTCAACCGCGGTGACCATCTCCAATCCAAGCTCTTTAGAAACCTTTAAGTCATCTTTTGAATAAACAGAACCGCGGATTCCAACCTGAATGGAGTACTCAGGCGCAATCAATCCTTCTTCCACTGCCCTTTTAAAAGGTGTACCATGGTTATATCGTCTGCCGAAATACGAGTCCATCGTGTCGGGGTGAGCGTCAAATTGTATCAATGCTACTGGACCGTGTTTTTTCGCCACAGCCCTCAGTTCAGCAAGCGTTATTGAGTGGTCGCCACCCAGTAAAACAGGAATTATTCCTTTGTCCAATAACGGCAAAAGACCTTTTTCAATTTTTTCATAGGAGTCTTCAATAAAACCCGGGACAATCGGCAGATCACCATAATCATAGCCGGAGCAGTAGTTAAAGATGTTTACATCAAGAGCTATATTATGAGGTTTTGCTAGGACGGAATTACTTCGGATCGCCTCCGGACCGAACCTTGCGCCGGCTCTAAAGGTGACACCAGTATCAAAAGGAACTCCGATAACTGCAAAGTCCGCATCCTCTGCTGTTGGAACGTGAGGCAGCCTCATGAATGTTCTGATTCCACAAAATCTCGGGGATTCTAAAGAATCAACCGGTTTGTATTTTTTCATGTTTTATCTCCTGTCATGCACGGCGTCGTAATAAATTGCGTATTCTCCCTTCAAATCGTTGATTTTAAAACTAGCGCATAACATTACAAATTTATCCTTATAATTTCAAGCAGCTTTTGGTCCTCATCAATCCATTTTATTTCCAAATCACTTCTTTAATTTAACGAGATAGAAATGGCGCGTACAAAAAAGCATTTTCTTTGCGGATATTGATGATCAATAATTATTCGAAGCTGTTTCTTATTTTCGACAAAGAAGAACGATATTGAATTTCGGGATGAATTTAACTACTTGCAGCACGAATTGGGTATTGCAGATATATTGAATTTTCTTGAGTTTTGGATTTGGATGTGAAACAAATATCGCTGGAATCGATGCACCACCGGACTTTCATGATTTTATTAAGTCAGATTCCACAATCCAAAATGAATGCTTAATAGGTAGCATTGCCATTAGATCATAGTGAAGTTTTAGAAACTGGTGACCACAGCTTGCAATTTCATATGAACACGGAGGATCACATGAACTGGGAAGACAAAGCAAAAAAAATAGCAGAATCGATTCACACAGGGACGATTGCGCCCTGGAAAGCAGAACAGGCTGCCATAGAGGAAGGCGTTTCAGTTCCCGAATATATTGCTGCAGCAGCCAAAGCCCGACGTTTATTTATCGAAAAAAAGAGTGGCCATCAATTCCATCACATCGTTTTGCCGCAAAAGCCCTATCAAATCAGCTACCGCTGTTCCAAAGACGGGACGCTCTGGACTTTGGCCGCCGATGACACCTATGTGTGTTGTGGATTATGTGGAACGCCTTTGGATATGGAAGAAGAAGAAAAACGATACAGTCCTCTGGTGAATAATTACATCGGCGGTGTAGAAGATTACTATAGTTATGCCGGGGAAGTCACCGTGGGCGGTGAGGTTAATAAGACATTTCAAAACATTCTTTGCTGGGGGCCATGAGTCGGACATCTGGGTATATCTGTCGGATGCTTTCAGCTCAATAAGTATGGTCCGATCGAGATCAAAGTCTCCAATTGGGGTGTTGCCGCCAGAAATTTAGCCTTTGTGTTCGACACAGAGGACGAGCGTGAAAAAGCCAAGACTTTGATAGAAGAAAAACTGCCGGAGATTATTCCTCAAATTACAGAAGCCCAACTTGCTGAATGGAGTGGAGAGGTTTTTGATGTAGACTTTTTGTACAAACAGCATCACGCAGACCGCATATTGCACTGCTGTTTTTATACCCGGTTTGAAAATCACCGCGGGCACGGTCAGACATCCCACAGTGTCGGTATGGCTAAAAATATAATTGATGATCTATTTAAAAAACACGCTGTAAAATGCCGCGTATCGGTGGTTGGCATGGGTAGAGACGGGGACCTAAAACCGTCGCCACGCAACAGACGCGGACGGTACGTATCCGCCCAGCAGCGGATCCCTGTAAAAGACTATGAGAAGACCATCGGACGTCCTGTCGAGGATTTTTTAGCCTATATTGAATTAGATCGCCAGGGAGTATTAGAGGAAACTGGATGGCCGGCATATACCGGCATGGGCGGTGAAATCATCCCCGCCTTTTACCGAACAATGAAAAACAACCCCCGCCCTTACCTGGTATCCTGTTATCAGAAACTGTATGCCGAAACCCGCGGCAGCGATTTGATTATCGGTGTCGAACTGCCCAATGTGGAGGTTGGCATTACATCAAGTCCCGAAGGCATCATATCACCCATGGCCAGGGAAGCCTTGAGAATTGCCGGCATCCACAGCGCTAAAGAATATGCGGCGGCGGTGGCAGCCATAACGCTTGCCGGTGAATACAATTTTTCGACACTTCATATTAGAGAAAAGATGTATACGGGCAGATAATAGGACCTCTAAAGAGCGTAAATAATCAGGTAGGAGATAAGCATGGCACAGGAAAAGGCGATAAGCAGAATATTGGTAATCGGTCCGGGAATGATGGGGCACGCCATTGCGCAAGAATTTGCAGCGGCCGGGTATGAGGTGACTCTGTGCGGGCGGAGCGAAAAACGTCTGGAAGAGGCTCGTACCAAAATTGGAAACAGTTTGCACGAACTTGCCCAATGGGAGCTGATATCTGAAGATAATGTTGAGCCGGCCCTTTGCCGACTGAAAACCACCACCGATCTTGAAGCAGCCGGCTCGAGCGCCGACTTCATCGTCGAGTCGATCGTCGAAGTCCTGGAGTTAAAAGAAGAGTTGTTTTCGAGGCTGGATGCCGTCTGCCCGCAGCACACGATCTTTGCCAGCAACACATCCAGCCTTCTGCCCAGCACGCTTGCAGCGGCAACTCAGCGCCAGGACAGGTTTTTGGTGGCACACTATTTTAATCCGCCGTATCTGATGCCGCTAATTGAAATCGTACGCGGACAGAACACTTCGGACGAAGTGGTTGATACCATTTACTGTCTTTACAAGGAGATGGGAAAACGGCCGATCATCTGTCAAAAAGAAGCCCTGGGGTTTATCGTCAACAGGCTTCAACTTGCGCTGTGGCGTGAGGCGTTCAATATCGTGCAGCGCGGGATTGCAACGCCTCAGGATGTAGACCTGGCGGTTAAAAACAGCTTCGGAAGACGGCTCGGCATGGTGGGGCCGTTCGAGCTATACGAATATATCGACGGCTACGACCTGACACTTCAATGCGAAAAGTATATACTACCGGATATGGACACTTCCAATCAATCTTACCCGCTTCTACTTGAAAAGGTGAAAAAAGGAGAACTGGGCGCTAAATCCGGTAAAGGGTTTTATGAGTGGACACCTGAATTTACGGAAGCGTGGCGCAAAAAGATTCTCAAAGGCCTCGTGGCTTTCGCCAAATCGGACAAGCGAAACTAAAGCCCTGTCCGAGCAAAGAAATGAAAAATGAATACAGAAGACTTGGGCAATTCAAAGATTCTGAATTTGATATTCAAACCAGCTGGAGTCATTATGGGGAGCAGACTTCGACAGTGGCTATGGTTGTTTCCGGTTTCTGGGTGGGTACCAGAGTCGATCCTTCGGTCGGGGTTATTCACGCATATAAACAAGCAAAACGGTGTGTGCAATTACAGACGATGTTAAGCCTCGAGATTAATTAGGCGCCGTTGTAATCTCAACCAGTAGAGTTGGTATCCAAAACCACTGTTGATTCACAGCCTTTCTCTTGACATTTAAATGTTTATAAATTACTGGAAGGCAAACAATTACACATTTCAACCTTAATTTCACGCTGAATCTGACTAGCATCGCTAACTTTCATTTCTTCTCTTTATGAGCTGTATCGCACATTCTAAATCTCTCTGCTGAAATTTATTCTGGTTTCCATCAAACATTAGTCAAAAGGAGATTTCATATGACATACGAGGAGATTATCCATTTTCACGGACATGAATGCCCGGGGCTTGCCATCGGCTACAGAATGGCTACAGCAGCAATGGAAAGCCTTGAATCGTTTCATGCTGAAGATGAGGAATTGGTGGCAATAGTGGAAAATGATGCTTGCGGGGTTGACGCCTTACAGTGTGTTACTGGCTGCACCTTCGGTAAGGGAAATTTACTGTTCCGCGATTACGGGAAGCACGTTTACACCATATATTCCCGATCGTCACGATCGGGTGTTCGTGTGCATTTTCATGGGAATGAAATTCCAGAAACCTTACGCGAAGATCAAAAGGCCCTTACCAATTGGCTCTTATCTGTATCCAACGACAGTATCCTTTCTGTGACCCAAACTTCCATTCCCGAACCTGAACCTGCAAAAATCCGCGATTCAAGACCATGTGCATTTTGCGGTGAGAACGCCATGGAATCCCGCATTCAGCAATTGCACAAAAAGCCGGCTTGCATTCCATGTTACGAGAAGCTACAGAAGTACAATCAAAAAAGATAATCTCATACTGCTTTTATGCGGGACTATGGAGAAAACTCTTACTAGATAACCAAAATTCTGAATCCATCGAATTTTCTTCAAAATGATTAAAAGCGGCCTGTCCTGCCAAATTTTAGAAGCTTGCTTAACGTTCATGATTGACCTCCTTTCGGTATTTGGATTTGACATTTACAAACCGACTGAGGTAATCGAACGATAGCGTTTTTGTATCCACAAGGGTTTTTTAAATTTTAAGATCTTCAGAGGAAATCTGGCACAAATTTAAACTCTTTCCGATTTGCCGAGAATGGTGTTAAGGGCAGGTTTTTAACGAATCTAAATTATTGGAATTTCATCTTACTTATCTGGAGTTTTGCGACTTTGCCGATATGTCAGACATATCAAAGGTTTTTGAGGCAGGAGATATCTTGAACCGATGTATCGTATCACAAGTTTTAATAGCAGCTTTCGGACGGATTTATAGCTGGCCAAATTTAACGTTCAATCTGTATAATTTTGGAAATAATAACAAGTGGTTTTGGAAGCTTGATTTTTAAGGCGTCGCCACGTCTGATCTAAGGTTTTCGCACCTGTGTGAGAAGCCCAAAGATGTACTACGACCATTAGTGCTGAATTTTAGATTTTTTGGGTTCTGTGGCGCTTTTTCAATCCATTAAATTAGTAGCTTCTGGGATTAATCCCATTGCAATGTTAGGCGATTATCCTTGCCTACTATTACATGGGTTCCAAATGAACTTCCCTCTCTATTTAAAGTATCCTTTAACCAAACTGTATCGACATTAGAGGCTCGAATGACTTGGAATTGTCTAATTTTGGTAGGCGTCATTTGCAATCCGAGGAGCTTGCCAGTTGATGGATCCACCATCGCAAAGTACATTAGGGACAAATCAGCTCTGAATTCTTCATGGCCGCTAATTCCCTCGTAGTCATTTATAAAGTCACCGCAGCCATAGAGTATAAGTTTATCATTGTAAACTTCAATAGCTCTGACATGATGCGATGAATGCCCATGAATGATATCGACGCCAGCCCCATCAATCAGTCGATGCGCAAAAACTGTCTGCTGCCGAGGGATTCCGTATCCCCAATTACTTCCCCAGTGTATTGAAGCCACAACAATATCTCCTGCGTGTTTGACTCGTCGAACTTTCTCTTGTATATCGCGAAGGCTTTTATCGCCCAGGTCTTTTAGCAGATATACCCCTGGCTTCTCGTCCCTTGCCCCCCAACTCGATGGAATTCCGCTCGTTCCAAATCCAAAAGCGAACACAACCACTCGCCCTTTGCTTGGCACCTTTTTCACAGCTGGCATCTGCGCCTCAGAAAGATTTCTGCCAGCTCCCACAATTTTTATGTTTGCCTCAGTTAATGAATCTAATGTTTCACGTAAACCCGAATATCCCCAATCGAGTACGTGGTTGTTAGCCAAAGAACATACGTCTATTTTTGCAGCTTTTAGAATCCAGACATTTTCTGGATGCATCCTGTAGTTGATCCCTTTGCCTTTCCAATAATCGTTGCTTTTGGTTATACTCGTTT
>JASFJP010000203.1:0-7688 GCA_050121225.1 Desulfobacterales bacterium | reverse complement strand
AAAATTCAATAAAAAAAATCATCCGTTTTCCGCAGTGAACCATATTACAAAAAGGGGGAGATAAACATGCAAAAAGTTCAGGTAAAATTCGGAGATTGGATCGAGCGTGGATTTAACCTGTACAAAAACAATTTTGGGACATTGGTTCTGGCATCCATTTTGGTTGTGGTGCTCAGCACAGTAACGATAGGGATTTTGGCAGGGCCGATGCTTGCCGGACTCGCTTTGGTAATCCTTGCCCTGTTGGACAAAAAGTCGCCCACACCCGATGCCGGTGCGGTCTTCAAGGGATTTAATTACTTTCTGAATTCTTTGCTTTTCGTGGCAGTGTGGGGTATCGCCATATTCATCGGTTCGATAATTTTGGGAGTGATTCCACTGGTCGGGCAGTTGGCTTCTATTTTTTTTGTTTACGCTGCCCAGGCATTTTTAATGTTCGCAATGTTCCTGATTGTGGACCAACAAATGGATTTCTGGCCAGCCTCCATGGAGAGCATTAACACGGTGAAGACCAACTTCTGGCCGTTTTTTGGGATATCCACCGTAGCAGGTATCATTGGCAGTCTCGGGGCTATCGCCTTCGGCATCGGTATCGTCCTGACCTTACCGATTCAAGGGTGTATTCTGGCCGTTGCCTATCGAGACGTCTACGCAGATTCGGCAAACCGTGGCTCCCCGTTTGAATAGCCTCTCACCTTTTGGGATTAGTCAATTCCAGGTCGTCATTGATCATCTTGAATTTTGGTGAAAAGTGCATAGTTTAGCACATATCAATTCTAACACTTCATGATCAATACGCCCTTTAATGAAAGGAGTCTAGTCTATGAAAGAAAAACGGAATGTCCATTTGAAGGTTCAGGAATTATGTGATTGCTACGCCACCAACGACCCCCTCAAGGAAATGTCGATTGTAAAAAATGATGAAGATAAAGATGAGGCCGCCCTTAAATGGCTGGCGCTGGCAGCCCTGCATGGCATCAACGATAACGCCAAAGAGGTAACCATTGTTCGAGGGAAAGACGGTGATGTCAGGGTCACGGCCAAATACCGTGAATCAGAACTGCCTTCCCCGGGTTCGGGTGTGGGTGAACGCATAATGCAAGCCGTACGAGAAGTTACCCATATTGAAGGCGGTAAAGGCAAAATGCCTCTATCACTGGGTATCCGTAACGACAGTATTGAACTCCAAGTAAAGATGAAATCCAAAGAAGGCAAGGAAGAAATCACTATCAGATTTCCCGAATAAGACATATCGCAGTGCAGTAAAAATCAGCCAATTCGGAACTCAAGGATTACCAGCAGCGGCCCTTTATTTTGAAGCAACCCGGCACAGCGTAATCACAAATCCATCTCGTGAAGATTCGTGCTAATTCATGGCTTAGTCCATCGATTCGTAAATACGATGACGTATTTACTCACTCAGGACTTAGTGCTGAGTAAGCAATTGCAACAGTTGGGTCAAAAATTATATGTCACTGTAATTGCGAATCGAAGCACTTAGTTAAACCCTCAAAAATAAAACAGATCATTGTATCAAATTTGAGACAATGATTATGTCGCGATTGAATAAAAAAAAACTATACGAAATCACGTTGAATAACTTTATTCCACCCTACCTGGATTATGAATACTTCAGCGATTGTGACCAACTGCCGTTTCGTTACAACGCCACGGGTTTCGACATGATCAATGCCTGGTGGCTCATAGAAGCCTCTATCCTAGCATACGCAGAACCGGATTTTGCCACTGAAATATTTAAAAATAACGCAGGTTTTGAAGAAATAAAATTCATCAGCGACAAAACAACCCAATGTTTCGTTGCCAGTAACGATAAATTTGCAATTCTTGCCTTTAGAGGGTCTGAAGGCTGGACACTGGAGAAAGATTCCGACCTTAACCGTGTGATTGCCGATTGGGTGACAGATTTCAACTTCCTGCCGGAAAGGTGGGAGCAGGGAGGCAACGTCCATCGCGGATTTAAAATTGCCCTTGATGAAGTATGGGAGTGCCTTGCCGCGTATCTCTCAGATTTGCAGAAAGCCAATCGCAAACTTTGGTTTACGGGCCACAGTCTGGGCGCTGCGCTGGCGCTTCTCGCAGCCCAACGTTACGGTGATGTTCAGGGGGTTTATACGTATGGGTCTCCCAGGGTCGGCGATGAGGAATTTAAAAGAAGCTGCCACGTGAATGTCTATCGATTCGTTAACAACAGCGACATCGTCACGAAGGTGCCACCCGCAGGCATGTATTATCATGTCGGAGAACTAAAGTTTATTGACGGCGACGGAATTGTTCGAGACGCGATCCATCGCCGGGAACGCTGGTCGGATGATTTTCAGGATAAAATAAAAAATATTCTCAATGCGATCGGTCAGAAGAAAAAAAGCCTGACTGAAGTAATTCTAGAGCCGATCATTGACCATGTTCCGACCCATTATGCAATCCATATATGGAACAATCTTTGACATGTCCGGGAAAATTGTGGTATACATCTAATATCGTTATAGATTGTCGCAGATTGTATCGTATAGGAACTAGCGCATATCCACAGATGATTACTTATTTAAAATGTATCTTCCGCACTATAAACTAAAAATTCCTCCCTTCAGTATTAGTCCGGATCCTAATTTCTTATGGCTCAGTTCGAAGCATAGGGAAGCATATTCTGTTTTGAAATATGGCATTCTGGAAGACAAAGGTTTTTTAGCCCTTACGGGAGAAATTGGAACAGGAAAAACGCTGTTGATTAACAAACTAATCGGCGATTGTCCCGTTCCGACCATAATTGTAGCGATCCCGGATCCGGGAATGAAGCCCATGGAATTATTTCGGTTCCTGGCCGCGGAGGCGGGAATGGAAAAAAAATTCTTGGGGAAAGTCGGGTTCCTGATCCGGTTCAAGCAGTTTATTCTTCAAGCCTATGATGTCGAAAAAAAAGTATTACTGATCCTCGATGAAGCACAGAGGCTCAGTTTTGAGACCCTGGAACAAATTCGGCTTCTGTCCAACATCGAGAAATCTGATAAAACACTTATAAATATATTTTTTGTCGGCCAAAATGAGTTTAGTGATATTTTAGAAGATGAACGCAGCATGGCCACCAAACAACGAATTACGACACGATACCAGCTTGAACCTTTCACGGAAGAGGAAACCGCAGAATACATTCGTCATCGCTTAAATGTTGCCGGTGCTAAAACCGAAATATTTAATCCCGACGCAATAACGGCGATACAGGATTATTCGAAAGGATTCCCACGCGCCATTAATATTATCTGTGACAATGCTCTGATGATCGGCTTTGGATCTGAATCAAAAACAGTAACCGCGGATATGGTTCTGAGTGCTGCCAATGAGCTGCCTATTGTTGACGATCCGGTATATCAACCACGCAAAAAGCCGAGCGGTGCCTCGCGAACTAAGGATCTGCCGGCTGAAGATGCAATCTTGGAATCTAAAGATCTACCGGTGGCAGATGATCCAACAAACGAACCCATTCTAAAGCCGGTCGTCGCGTCCGGAGCAGAGGCGCAACCTGTTGCGGATGACACAGTAGATGAAGCGGATAAAGGAACGGCCGATACTCCCTTAAAAGAGGAGCAACCGGCTGCCGATCATACACCTCAATCCAATGAGCTGCCGGTCATAGATGATATCCTACATGAACCACAGAGAGAGCCGACCTTTGCTGCACGACTTAAGGAAGACCTACCCGCAAATGTTGTCCGGATGCCCAAAAAAGAAACTATCGAGGAGGAGGTAAGCGAACGCCCTTCCATATCGGGAAGAAAAGGTATCAGATTGGGAGCAGTTCTTTTTTTGTTAGTATTTGGGTCAGCGGTGTACTTTTTCTACGATTCAGAAAACTCGAAATCCACTCGTTGGAAGCCCGATGATATCTTGCCGGAAAAGAAAAATTTTGCATCTGAAATTAGAATTCAACAGAGCCCGTCACCAAAAAAAAACGCCGACCCTGTTAAGAATTCTGAATCATTAGCAAAGACACCGGAGCAAAAGCCAGCAGTCGATCAAGGTAACAACACGAGCAATTCGATAAAAGATTTCAACCAGCCAACGCAGCTTGCATCTAAAAAAGCGATTTCATTAGTCGAACCTGATGCGGAAAACGAAACAGCCAATCAAATTGACAACACACCGACGTCAGCAAGAGAACCGGAAGGACAAACCCAGGTTTCTTCTAAAAAAGCCATTTCCCAAAACTTGCCTGACACGCAAAAACAAGTAGCCCATCACGACAGCTCCACATCCCCATCAATGGAAGAATCAGAAAGTTTAGAACCCGTTCCATTGGAGAAGCCCACTCCCCAAATAACACTTAAACAGGAAACAGAATTGCAAAACGGCGAGAACAACGAAACTCAAATTATTCAAATTCCACCAAGGGAATATCAACCAGCAGACGCTAATGAAATTTTATTATCAAAAAAAGTGACGCCACCCCCAACCAGCAAAGAGGAATTTTCTGCAAAAGAAATTAGTCGCAAGGAAAAAGATCTCCTTCCCCGAGAGCTGTACTTTGCAGATCATACATATTTTGTCTTCTTTGGGTTTAATTCAGGCAGAGTCCTCGGAAAGTATGAAAGTTTGTTAGGCGATATTGCCGACACTGCTTCAAAATCTACGGAAGTTGAAATTTTTATTGAAGGTTACACGGATGCTGCTGGTGATTCCAAACACAATACGAAACTATCGGAGCTACGCGCGACGACGATTAAAAATTATTTTATTGGTAAAGGGATTCATCCATCAAAAATACATGCTAGTGGGATGGGATCCAGGAATCCCCTTGGAAGCAATCAAACAGCGGCTGGAAGACGGATCAACCGCCGAGTAGAGATTAAGCTTAAGCATAGCATTCATTAAGTTTTTTTGCGGTCGGTGACATGCCTTGGGAGCCGACACTTGGCGCCTCCGTGTTGTTTGTTGTTGGCTTTTCTTTACGCTTTAAAAGATTATTGTGAAGCATTTACGGTAGGAAAGGTATCTGTAGATTTCGATCTTTGTATACCGGTTGTCATAAATATGTTCCGTGCATAGACGTTGTTGATAACCCAAAGAAAGCTGGCAAAGCCATCGATATCGGAACGTTATTCTGACAAACGCTCTAAAATGCGGCGTCTTATAGCAAGAAAGGAGGATTTTCGCATGGGAAAAGGAGACAAGCGCACGAAACGCGGAAAAATATTTAACGGATCTTACGGTGCTCACCGCCCAAAAAAAAGAAAGAAAAAAAAGAAAGATAGCTGAAATAAGGTGTATCATACTAAGATTCTGCACTACTAAACCAATATATCATTCTGAGGTTCCTGGATTTTTACGATTGAAGAAATTTCAGGATTGAGGTTTCCCTAAATGATGTGATTGAGGATGAACTCTATCTTCCAATTAAGCAGTGTGACCTTTCCCTATCGGTTCTCTGCCTTTGACCTGCCGACTTTTTGTTTCGTATACCCAAAAGCTCTGTTGAGAAAGTTTGATTGAAAGCGCATGACACGTTGAAAAATCCAGACCTTTGCGAATATTAAATACTATGGAAACTGTATCCGGGAAAATTGAAAATATTATTCTCAAACACGGAAACCGCGGGATGGAACGGGTACAAGAACGTTTAGTCCCCGGGTATTGCCAACGGGCTGCTCAGTTGATATTGGATCACAAAGGGGTCGTGCTGATAGGTACCGGTTTCCCGGTATCGGGCAGCTTTGAGAGCGACGGCCCTATTGGGGCCATCGCGCTTTATCGGGTTCTCGTTCATCTGAATTTTGAACCGATATTCGTATGTGCGCCACCGATATCAAAAATTTTATCTCGTGGATTTATGACCTATGAATTACCGCTGGAGAATTGGGAAACAAGCAGCCGGTTGGTAAAGCAGGCCCTGATGGATTTGAACCCAAGTCTGATTATCTCCATAGAACGACCGGGTGTTGCAGAGGACGGTCATTATTACAATATGCATAAACAGGATATCAGCGATGCCACCGCCAAATTCGATCTGTTTCTACATGAAAGTGACTGCCCCAGCATCGCGTTCGGCGATGGTGGCAATGAAATTGGGATGGGCAATGTCAGAGATACCCTCGTGCATATGGATATTATTCCGGCTGTTACAACCTGTGATGAACTGGTAATTGCCTCGGTGTCCAATTGGGGGGTATACGGTGTCATCGCTGCACTATGTTATCTTTTGAAACAAGATTTATTTGAACTCATCGATCCGGAAACCATCGCTGCCTTTCTGGTGCAAAATGGTTGTGTCGACGGGGTAACAACCCTGCGCGAGACCAGTGAAGACGGATTCCCGATTCAAATAAGCGTATCCATCATTCAACAGCTGCGTAAGTTGGTATTGACGCCACAGCCATGAGCAAAAAGGGAAATCGGAAGCCGAAACGAGGAAGAGGCCTAAGGGGCGATGCTGAGATTGGAAATAATCCAAAAACATTCGGATAACGAGCGTAGTGCAAAAAGATGGGAAGTGAGATCGGTTTATAGCTCCAACTCCCTGCTGAAGATGGGATTACATGCTGAACAGATTGGTCGTTGACACACACGCACACATATGCGATTCGGTTTTTGATGCGGATCGGCCGGAAGTGCTCGAAAAAGCTAAAGAAATCGGAGTCGGGGCGATAATTGCGATCGGTGAAGATCTTTCCGATGCACAGCGAAATATTCAATTGGCCGAAACGTATGCGATTCTCAGACCGGCAGCGGGTCTTTATCCGACGATTCTTGATCCAGAGAAAGCAAAGGATATGCGAGCCTTTATTCGAGCCGAGCGTGAAAAATTGTGCGCTGTCGGTGAGGTCGGGCTTGATTTCTGGGCTGTTCAGGAAGAACCAAAAAAAGAAGTTCAAAAGGAAATATTTAAGGGATTTATCGAATTAGCTGCGGAACTGGATTTGCCGCTCAATGTTCATTCTCGTTCAGCAGGCCGGCATGCGGTGGCCCTGTTGCTTGAGTGCGGCGCTGCAAAAGTCCAAATGCATGCATTTGACGGTAAAGCCTCTGCCGCTATGCCGGCAGCGGAGGCCGGCTTCTTTTTTTCGATCCCCCCGTCGGTAATACGTTCGCGCCAGAAGCAGAAGCTGGTCAAGAACCTGCCTCTTGCCCATCTATTGGTTGAAACCGACAGCCCGGTTTTAGGTCCTGATCCCCAAAAACGCAATGAGCCGTCGAATGTCACAATCCCCATAAAAGCAATTGCTGAGTTAAAAAATATCAATGAAGTTGAAGTGATTGATGCAATCGCAGATAATACTAAAATACTTTACGGAGATATTCTAAAACACAAGTAAACATACGAGTTAAGTCTAATTCATGCTAGCTCATCCCGGAACATATGCACTTATTTTCAACTCTACCAAAAAGAGAAATATTAGCATCGGGAAACTAGGTACTCTCCAAGTTAAATCCGGGTTCTACGTTTATGTCGGCAGCGCCTTTGGGCCGGGAGGATTAAGAGCCAGAATCTCACATCACAAACGGAAATCCCGTCGCCCGCACTGGCACATTGACTACCTAAGTCCTTACCTGCAACTTAAGGAAATCTGGTACACATACGATCCGGCTTATCGCGAACATGAATGGGCCGGACTTTTTTCAGTCAAAGGAGCCGCACATATCCCTCTTCCGGGATTTGGATCATCGGACTGCAGATGTAA
>JASFJP010000202.1:0-7723 GCA_050121225.1 Desulfobacterales bacterium | reverse complement strand
TGCAAACGAATCCTTTCAAGGATTGGCGGCAGCGCGCGTTATCATTGAGGCAGCCGGGGGCAAATTCTGTAAAATTGACGGCAGCGAATTTTATCTCAATGAATACCTGGACGGGCAACGCATCGACGATCATCTGCTGGTTGCTGCACCGGACAATTTTACCCAAGTCCGGGATTGTTTGAAGCTAAGTTCTTAAAATCACAATGAGATTAATGGGGGTTATTTTTAAAAAAATCGTTTTAATGCAGCTTAAAGACATACCAGCCCGGGTTTATGCCAAATACGCATTACTCATGATTCCCGGTACGGTTGCCGTGATACTGATTCTTATTATTGCACGGCGATGGGTGACGATGCCGTTATGGTTAAATGCAGCCATCGTTTTCGTGTGGCTCATAAAGGATGTGGTTATGTTCCCTTTTGTATGGCGCTCCTACGACAAGCCTGCATCCGCCATTTCACGGTCAATGATCGGAAAGTGCGGTGTTGCCAAAGAACCTCTTGCGCCTACCGGATATATTCAAATACAGGGAGAACTTTGGCGCGCTGAAAAAATCCATAACTGTCCTCCGATCGAAAGAGGGGAATCTGTGCGAGTGACTGAAATGCAGGGGTTAAAGCTTTTCGTAACCATTGAAAATAGGGATTAATTTCTAATTTTAGAGCATATTCCGAAACGCCCCTTTTGCCTGATCTCTGTGTCAGGCTTTAATTTTGAAATACTAAAAATGAAGCACGATGACGCCAGGCGAGTTTAGTTCGGTTTTCCTTCGTGGCACAAAAAATTTGATAATTACCCTTTACCCCGAGGGCTTTTTTAAGGTAAATTAGAAGATAATAGATTCAGGAAGAAAAGGAAGCCTTATGATTGCATTGGCATTAATATGCGTGAATGCTCACCTATTTTTTTATTTTTAAGCCATGGTTGACAGGCGAATGGCAGAGAATGACGTTGAAATAATCTTGCCGGAAAGCGATGAGATTCTGATATGCGCCAAGTGTAAAACGACAAATCCCATCGTATCCAACTTTTGTCTGAACTGCGGCACCCGATTACGTACACACACTCCAAACACCACGAGATGGGTCTGGCTCATCATCCTCATCTTTCTATTTGCTGGGAGCATTTTTTATTTTCAGCATCAAATCTCCAGTATGAAACCCCAAATAAAAATTCCTGAAATTCCCCAAGCCGTGGGGCCGGTTACTTCCGAAGAAAAAACAAAGGATCTTGTTCAAAATGCGTCATCAAAAAAAGACGAAGCAATTTCATCAAGCTCTCAAAAAATTAACATTTCCGTAGCAATGGTTGTAATTAAAGATATCACCGGTAAGGTTATCAACGAAATTCCAACAGCTGTCTTAAACGGAGGTTGGGTTGCGATACCAAAACGCTTATGCCTCGGGGGTGCTGAATGGGCATTGAGAGTGAAATCGGATAGAGAACTGGCTATTGTCGAAGGTCTTTACAGCGATTACGACAAAATAGGACTCTGGCGAGTCGAAAATAGCCAAAGCATTGAGGGTCCCCAGCTTTATCCTTGGGCTGTTGAGGAGTCATTGTCCTGGCTTTCGTTTAAATCCAATAATTCCCCCGATCCTGTAACTCTCGAAAGTCCAAGCGAGCAAGGTTATTTTATCGAAGGCAAGCTGCCCGGAGATTTTAATGATATCGGTGTCTTATTTCAGAAACACCGGTTTGTGGGGTGGACATTTGGTAATTTGGTTGAGGGAGCGTTTGTATGGAACGGTGAGGAAGGGAGATATTTGCAACCCGATACCCGCGTCGAAGATTTTTACCGAATCACCTTTGCAGATGGACGAGAAGAAGAGTTTACTTTGGCGTTGGCCATGACCGGAGATTATTCCAATCTTGAGCGTCTTGAAGCTTTTGCCAATGGCTTTCGTTTGGATGCAAAGCTTTCAGCCAAAGAAACCCCGAAACATCTTCAAGTCGGACCGATCATTGACTATATGCAATCCTTAATTGCCAAAGCGGCACAGGCCGGTTTGGATAGAGAAGTGGCCGGTATATTTGATACCCAAATTCTTGTTGAAGCATCGGATATTGCGTTGTTGATGGAAGTGGCGCGAGCGACGGCGGCCGGCTATGGCTATGAGGATGCCATAGATCTAACTGAAGAAGTGGTTGGTGGGATGTCCCGGCTAAACGAGAAAGAAACGGCTCTGATTAAAAAATTTTATTCAAGTCTTTATCAACAGTGGATCGCTTACCTGTTTAAAAATGAGAGCCTACAGGGTGCTTGGCGTGCGTTTCGGCTCGGCAGCCGGAAATTGCCGAATGATCTTGATATCCACTTAATGGGAGTTCAGCTGGCCTTGGCCGAGAACAATTGGACTGAAGCCGAGAGACTTCTTGATATGAAAGATTATCCGCTTGCCTTAAAGGATAAAATTCAAAATTTAAAAACACAAATTTCAGAATTGAAAGGTCAGGAGGGAAAAATCGTCATTCGTTTTGCTCCAGGTACACGGAATATCCCTGTCGGTGCCGTTTTGAACAGCGAAGTAAATCAAACCTTCATTGTTGATACCGGTGCATCGTTGGTAACCATTCCGCGTTCAACTGCGGAAGCTTTAGGACTGGTCACTGATGGAAATCCTATGCGAAAAATCCTCACCGCCGGTGGAGTTAAATATGCACCGGAAGTGAATCTGTACTCAATTACGATTGACGGGCGGGAGGTTTACAACGTCACAGCACTTGTTTTGGATATTGCGGAACAACCTGAATTGGGGTTGCTGGGGCTTAACTATCTAGAACGATTTCGGATGGATATGAATACCGAAGAAGGTTTGCTGCTTCTCGAACCTCGCTGATCGAATGCCTCTAGAATTCTTCAATTATTTTTCCTTTCTCAACAAACGATTCTATACTGCGCTGTGCATTCGCTAACGCTTTAACGGCGGATTCCAGCCTGACGAATACTGGATCATTTTCTCCCAACAGGGCTTTAGATTTTTGCAATATTATTAATCCGTTTTCCAGCTGAGCACTGATATCGCGCAATATTTCCTTGCGTTTGCGATGTTTCTCTCGTTCTTTGGCTATTACCGGCAAGAGCCGCTGGATGGAATATTCCACTAGAGCATCCCTTGGTGCCTTAAACCTCTTCGAAATTTCTTCAAGGCAGGATAAGGTCTTTCGGCTGATCACATATGTTTTTTGGACACGGGATATCGTATTGAATTTTTCTGACTCGATTTCCTGGGCAATCAGGCTCAACGAGCGGGCATCTTCGATCAGATGATCAAACAGAGATTTTTGCTTAATTCCCAGATGAACGGCAACGATGCTCATTGCTTCAATGGCTTTTACAGATAGTTTGAACGTTGCCCGAACCGATTGACGTCCTCTTAAATCCTCCGGTGAAGTTCGAGGTAATATAGGGTCATTTGTCCCAAAAACATAATCATCATTTGACATCGTTTATCACCCTTTGCAGGTTTCCTAATTTGTTCGTGTTTGCTATGAGTACGATACGATCGAATGCAACACTTCATTATCAGCTAGTTTTTAATACGATAAGTAATTGGAAAAATATTATAATTATTTTTTCCAGATTTTCTTATCAGTGCCATATTTTGCATAAAAAGTAAAATGATAAAAATTAATCTAATTAAATTTCTCCTCAACCGCTTTGTATTCCATTTGACGGATGTATTTGTACCTAAGGAGGGTATTCAGGATCCACTTCGCTTTCCACTTGAGCCAACGACTGTTTTTTGTGGGATTTTCTTTAAGTGGTTTTGGAATGATTGCTGTCAGTCTGACAATCTCTTCAAGGTCTAGCTGCCCGACATCTTTTTGGAAATAACTTCGCGAAGCTGCTTGAACCCCGAATATTCCAGGACCGAATTCAATTACATTCAAATAGATATGGAAAATGCGATTTTTGCTCAAATTGGCCTCTAAGCGCCTGGCTATCAAAAACTCCTTGATTTTGCGAATAATGCTTCTATCAGTTGAGAGGTAGAGGTTCTTCGCCAACTGTTGGGTTATGGTACTGGCTCCTCGCACTACTTTGCGTTTTTTCCATGATTTTTCGATTGCATCTTTCAATTCGGCGAAATCCACTCCTTTGTGCTGATAAAATGCGGCGTCTTCTGTAATCCGAATGGTATCTTTTAACAATTTGGGTATCTTTGCAAATTCAACCCACTGCTGTTGGAGAACAATTTTTTTTTGTGATTGCTGGCTTTCTTTAAATCTCTGAAGCATTAAAGCGGTTGTTTTGGGATTTTTAGTTTGTAAATCGATGACATTAGGCAGACCGATATACGTAAACAGCAAAAATCCAACTATAACCGCAGGTATACCGATAGCCATCCAAAACGTGATATTCTTCAAAGCCTTCAACATGTTTATCCATTCCTCAATGAAATCGTCGTGCGCTTAAAATCAGTCACACGTTATATAAACTATGATGAAAATAAAAGGCTTTTTAGAAAATTAGTTGCTCTCTCGAAAGACAATGAAGCGCAATTAAGGTACAAAAGGGCGATACTGAACCAGCTGCACCGCCCTTAGCTACCTATACGAAATTTTGACCCGAAATAATCGTAAACAAAATCAGATAGGGTTTGTTCTATCTGACTTCCTCGTATTCGGCATCAACGACTTCTTCGTCGTTTCCAGAACCACCCGGGCCAAGGTCAGCCTGGTCGCTTTGCCTCGGTGTTGGCCCGGACTGTTGGTATGCGGACTCAGCTAACCGGTGCGAGGCATGGGTGAGCGTTTCAGTCAGTCGTTTAATCTCCGCCGAATTTTCTGCTTGCATTGCACGTTTCAGGTCTCCGATGACACGTTCAACTTCAGTTCGAGTGCTACCGGATAGCTTGTTGCCGAGTTCGGCCAACGCTTTTTCGGTGGAATAGATCAGCGTGTCGGCAGTATTTCGCACATCCGCCAATTCTTTTCTGCGCTTATCTTCATCAGCATTCATTTCCGCGTCCTTAATTAACCGATCAATTTCCTCCCGGGTTAACCCGGAAGAATGGGTAATCCGGATCGACTGCCGCTTTCCAGTGGCCTTATCCATGGCGGAAACCTCGACAATACCGTTGGCATCGATATCAAACATCACCTCAATCTGCGGCATACCGCGGGGAGCTGGAGAAATACCGGTCAATTCAAAACGACCCAAGGTCTTGTTGTCGGATGCCATTTCCCGTTCTCCTTGAAGGACATGCACGGAAACTGCCGGTTGATTGTCTTCCGCGGTGGTGAAGATTTCGCTTTTTTTGGCTGGAATGGTGGCATTTTTTTCAATCAACTTGGTCATCACACCCCCAAGTGTTTCAATTCCCAGCGACAATGGCGTCACATCCAACAGAAGAACATCTTCCACATCTCCCTTCAAAACAGCCCCTTGGATGGCTGCACCCATGGCAACGACTTCATCTGGATTAACCCCCTTGTTAGGTTCTTTGCCGAAAATTTTCTTAACCCGATCCTGAACCGCAGGCATACGCGTCATGCCCCCTACCAGAATTACTTCTTTAATATCACTTTCTGATAATGCGGCGTCTTTGAGCGCAGTTCTGCAGGGACCTTCCAGCTTTTCAAGAAGATCTCCCACCAGACCCTCGAGCTTGGCCCGGGTGATTTTGATGGCTAGGTGCTTAGGACCGTTTGCATCGGCAGTGATAAACGGCAAATTGACCTCCGTTTCCATGGAACTGGACAATTCAATCTTGGCTTTTTCGGCTGCTTCTTTCAACCGTTGCAGAGCCATCTTGTCATTTCGAAGATCAATCCCCTGATCTTTCTTAAATTCATCCGCAAGGTAGTCGATCAAACGTAGATCGAAATCCTCACCGCCCAAATGGGTATCCCCATTTGTAGCCTTAACTTCAAAAACGCCGTCGCCGATTTCGAGAATAGACACATCAAACGTACCCCCGCCCAAGTCAAATACAGCGATCTTTTCCTCTGTTTTTTTGTCAAAACCGTAGGCCAGGGATGCCGCAGTTGGCTCGTTTATGATTCTCAACACATTTAAACCTGCAATCTTCCCCGCGTCCTTGGTGGCTTGGCGCTGGCTGTCACTGAAATATGCCGGCACGGTAATTACGGCATCGGTGACCTTTTCGCCCAAATAATCTTCGGCAAATGTTTTGATAGTGGCCAGGATAAAAGATGAAATTTCCGCCGGACTATATTGTTTGCCGCGCAGATTAATGCGAACATCTCCATTGCCGGCTTCTTCAATTTTAAAAGGCAGTACCTTGCTATCAGCTTGAACCTCGTCGGAGTCATACCGCCGGCCAATCAGGCGTTTAATTCCGAACACCGTGTTTTCAGGATTGGTAATTGCCTGTCTTTTCGCTATCTGACCCACTAAACGTTCTCCACTGTCAGCGATGGCTACCATGGAAGGCGTTGTGCGTCCGCCTTCAGGATTGGTGATAATATTAGCATCATTACCCACCATAATTGCGACACAAGAATTAGTAGTTCCCAAATCAATTCCAATAATTTTAGACATTTTTGTTCCCTCCTAGTTTATTGAAACACATGCCGTTCGTTGCGGTGTTGCACTATGCTTTTGAGTATGTCAATTTCACTAAAACAATGCTTTCAAGAAAGCATCGAACCACCTGTGTTTTTAATTATTGATTTATTGCTAAGCAATTTAAGCATGAATTTACTAAAATCAATAAAAAAATATGCATTTCTATAAAATTACTTTTAATAAAATAATTTAAAAGTAATTAATTTCAATCTTAACCATTTCTTTAACTATCTGGTGGAATTGTAAGTAATTTTATGGGAATGAATATGTGAGATACCTTTGGATACTTAATTTTTAATAAAAATATTAATATATTATATGATAATTTTACCGTAAGCTGCGAGAAATATGAGGTCTGAAGTCCGTTTGACGCATTTAGTATTACCGGTTAAATCTTTGGATAGAAATGTGTCCATTCTTTAATTACTAATAATATATTTCAACAAATAATAATATAATATTTCATTGCAATACATTATTGACACATCTAAAAACAAGCTTATGTTATCGAGAAAATGGAGACAAATAATGTTAATCTACGGTTTGTAATCAACTTGAACTTACTAATGTAGGAGGTAAAAAATGATGAATTTAGTTAGATGGAATCCATGGAGAGAAATGGCAACCTTACAGCATCGAATCAATCATTTGTTTGACGACCCGTATCTGCGGATTAGTCGGGAGGATGGCGGCAGTTTGGGTATGTGGAATCCCTCGGTGGATTTGTATGAAATGGACGACAACTTTGTTATCAAGGCTGAGCTTCCTGGAGTGGACAAAGATAATATCGCCATTGACGTCAAGGATCGTGTTTTGACCTTGTCCGGCGAGCGCTCCCATGACAATGAAGTCAAAGAGGAAAATTACTATCGTCGGGAAAGAACCCACGGTAAGTTTCAACGCGCCTTCACTCTACCGGCAGATGTTGACTCCGATAAGATAAAGGCGGAATTTAAAGACGGGGTCCTTAAAATTGAGGTACCAAAACCTGAGGTAGTCAAACCCAAACAAATTACGATTCATTAGGCAGGTAAAGTTACATTTCTGATTTTTTAACCACTGGGGCGGCGTTAAACTCACGCCGCCCCTTTTTTTTATTGGATTCTGCCGTATATTGTATTCAAATTATGCTTTTCCCAAACTACTTATTGCAGGGTACTAAACTATGCATACACTAAAAAAAG
>JASFJP010000201.1:0-7727 GCA_050121225.1 Desulfobacterales bacterium | reverse complement strand
ATTGGTGCGGGTGGGGCCCGTGATGACCAAATCGTCTAATGCCTGGAAGAAATGGTAGGAATCGTTGCGCTTGAGATACTTGAGGGGATCAAGTCCTTTGGCGTGGGCGCGGCGTACGGTGGTTCCATCTGCTACGGCCCCAGCGGCATCGGTGGGCCCATCCGTCCCGTCAGTTCCTCCACTGAGAACGACAATGTTATCCGTCCCAACTAGTTCCAAAGAAGCAGCCAGCGCAAATTCCTGATTGCGACCGCCCTTTCCGTCACCTTTAAGGGTAACGGTGGTTTCACCGCCTGAAAGAATACACGCCGGAGGGGGGATGGGGTTTCCCGAACTGCAGATTTCTTTGGCAATCGCCGTATGGATCTTCACCACCTCACATGCTTCACCTTCCACAGTAGAAGAAAGAATCAAAGACCGATAACCCAGACCTTCTGCCGCCCTGCTGGCAGCCGTCAGAGCCTGAATATTGGTTCCAATCAGCTCAAAAAAACAACGCTGAAATAAAGCGGCACCCGGCTTAACGGTATCCTCAATTTGCCCCCGGACTCCACTCTGAATACGATCGTAAACAGAAGACGGTACGCGGTCCAAGATGTCATATTTCTTTAAAACCGCTTCAGTATCCACAAATGTGCTGGGGTCCGGGACCGTGGGACCGGATGCAATCACGTTCAAGTCATCTCCGATGACATCCGATAGGATCAAACTGACCATCGTGGCCGGATGGGCCACCCGGGCCAGGCCGCCTCCTTTGACTCGCGAAAGATGTTTGCGAACCGTGTTGATTTCATGTATATCCGCACCGCAGGCCAGTAGGAGCCGTGTGACTTCCTGTTTGTCTTCAAGGGTGATACCTTCGGCCGGTGCGACGAGCAGCGCCGACCCCCCTCCGGATATGACGCAAAGCACTAGATCCGTCTCAACGGCGTCGCTCACCAGCTCCAGGATATCTTCAGCCCCGCGAATACCCCGCGCGTCGGGCACCGGATGACTGGCATCCTGGATGCGGATGCGCTGTAACGGTAGGCCGTGCCCTTCTTTGGTCACAATCAGGCCGTTTTTAATACGATTGCCAAGGAGATCTTCAAGAGCCTTGGCCATGGGAGCTCCGGCTTTGCCGGCGCCCACCACCAGAATCCTGTCATAGTCCTTTAACTCGAATCGTCTATCTCCGACCAATAGAGTTTCCTGCTCCAGTTTGACATAGCGATGAATCGCTTCAATGGGATCAACGGCCTTTAGCGCGGCTTGAAAAATTTCATCAGTGTGTTGCCGCATGCGCTGGAGGGATTTTGAAGCTGTTTGCATACGCTGCATTCCTGAGGTCTAATTCATAACCCGGACAAACCGGAACCAAAAAAGAAATAACAATCAAGAAAGGGCGAAAACACAAAAAAAGACAGGTTAGATTTCGTGCTTTCTAAATTTCGCTTGCCCAGTTAAACCTTTTTATACTGTTTAACCGGGGTGTTTTCGTGATGAAGATTTTTTTCATAAAATGCAAAGAAATTACAATTAGGATCCTAAGCACCCTAAGAAGCACTCATCATCAAACCCTCTAAGATTAGGCTTATTGACTTCACAAGAACGGAAACCTAAGAAAGCGTGGCCATTTTATCAATAAGATCCACCACCCGATTCGAGTATCCCCATTCGTTGTCATACCATGAAACGACTCTGAGATAACCGTCTTTCTGGGAGCTTGTGGACAAGGCATCGAAGATACTGGAATGGGGATTACCGATGATGTCGCTGGAAACCAAAGGTGCTTCACTGTATTCAACAACTTTCCGCATCGGCCCCTGAGCAGCTTCTCTGACGGCTGCATTCACATCATCGGTGGATGGTTTGCTGCCTAACCGGCAAACAAGGTCCACAATCGATCCATCCGGGACCGGCACCCGCATGGCCAAGCCATCTAGCTTTCCCTGCAAACGTGGCAGTACCTTGCCGACCGCCTTCGCCGCCCCTGTGGTCGTTGGTATGATATTTTCGCCTGCAGCGCGACTGCGTCGAAAATCTTTGTGAGGGACATCGGCCAGGCGTTGATCATTGGTATAGGCATGCACTGTAGTGATAAAGCCTTCTTCGATACCGAATGACTCATCCAGTATTTTCGCAATGGGTGCCAGGCAGTTGGTGGTGCAGGATGCGTTTGAGACGATGCGATGGTCGGCCTTTAGCTGATCGTCGTTAACCCCCATAACGATGGTGGCATCGATTTCATCTTTAGCCGGTACCGTGAGAACCACTTTCTTTGCCCCGGCCTGCAGATGTTTTCCCAAACCTGACCGTTCACGGAATACACCGGTGGACTCGATAACAACATCAATTCCAAGGTCTTTCCAGGGTATTTGGGTTGGATCCCGATATTCGGTCATCACAATTTTTTGGTTGTCTACGTACATTGCTTCCCGATCCGCCGTCACCTCCCGTTGAAAGATTCCCATAACGGTATCATATTTAAGGAGGTATGCCAGCTGTTCATTTTCGAAAAGGTCATTGATGGCCACGACCTTCATGTCGTCGCGTTTACTGATAATACGAAAGACGCTTCGACCGATGCGGCCAAATCCGTTTATACCGATCTGTAATGCCATTATGCAGCCTCCTTTTCAATGTCAGTTAACGTGTTGATAAGATCTACCACCCGGTGGGCGTAGCCCCACCCGTTGTCGTACCAGGCCAGCGTTTTCGACACCGTATCGCCCATCACCATGGTTGCCAGCGAATCGAAGGTGGTTGAATAGGGGCTGCGAATGATATCACTGGAAACAATTGGCTCATCTTCGTATTCAATGATCTCACACCACTTGTCAGTGGAGGCTGCGGTGCGTACCACCTCATTGATGGCTACTTTCGTGACCGGTTTATCGTGCCAGCACACCAGGTCCACCACCGAGCCGTTGGGCACCGGAACATTCATGGATTCTCCGCTGATGCGACCTTCCATCTCGGGTATCAACCTGGAAACCATCAGGGCAGCATCCGTTTGTTGAGGAATAATATTTTCGGCGGCGGCACGGCCTCGGCGCTTGTCCTCGGAGGGGACATCCGCAAGACGTTGCTGATTGGTATAGGCGTGAACGGTGCTCAAAAACGCCCTCTTGATCCCGAATGCCTCATGCAGGACCTTGACGATCGGTGCCGCACAATGGGCCGTGCAGGAGCCGTTGGAAACAATCCGGTGCTCCGGCTTCAACTGATCATCATTGACTCCCATCACCACCGTGATATCCGGCGGGTCTTGAGGCGGTGCACATAGAATTACTCGTTTGGCGCCGCGCTCAAAATGGCGCCCGAGTTGTTCGCGGCTCCAGCGTTGGGCTGTTGCCTCGATAACCACATCAACCCCCAGATCACCCCAAGGCACATCACCGGGTTCCTTCTCGGATAGCATTGGGATCTGACGCCCGGCTGCATAAAGATGACCTTCCTTGACGCTGACTTCATCCGGAAAAGGCCCTAAAATGGTGTCAAACCGCAGCAGATATTCGAGCGCTTTGTGGTCGGCAGTATCGCTGATCGCCGCCAATTGAATGTCTTTGCTTTGGTACAGAATGCGGAAAAGATTTCTTCCGATTCTTCCAAAGCCCATTAACCCAATTCGCACAGATGACATGGAAACCTCCTTACTGTGAGTGTCGACATTTGAGAGTCAAGACCTGAATTTTGCACGTATTCTTACCAGCAATGTAAAAATCTGTATATCTGTAGGTTCTCCCAAACGAAGTTTGCTGGAAAAAATTCAGCTATCCTTTATTTTTCAAATTCTATTTTGCTAAAAAGAAAATTTACCCTGATTTTTTGATTCCAGAGGATTATTTTCGTGCAAAATTCGGCCAACAACTATTCTGACTTTATCAATGGCGATGCGGAAATTAACAGACATCAAACACTAACTGGATTGATGGTGGTAGCATAAATGCATAGAAGTCAGCAGCGGGCTGTTGCCTTATTCGAGCAACGAAAAGATCTGAAAGTAAAGAAGTGTCGGAAATCAATCACAGCAAGGAGAACATATTTCTAATCCCCTATTTTAGCGTTCTGTCATGTTTACTCTTTGGGATATGCGCTCACCTACCGCACCCAAGCCTTAAAAAAACCAGTGACAGCCAGGATCGTGTTATTAACGCTTTTATATTTTTAATAGATTCCCCAGATTGTTGGTGGTTAAGGGCTTATGTTTATTCCGCGATCAATTTGTTGCGGTTCTGCACATAGGCGTTGCGGATCATCACATAAGGATCTAGAGCCGCTTCCTTCAGGGCCTCGTATTCCCCGATCCGCAACGAGGTGTCGTTGATTACCTCACCGACCCGGATGGCAACCGAGGTCCAGATGTCAATCGGAACCCACCAGATGGGATCGATAAATATATCTCCCAAACGACCAAAAGCGTCCCGCACGCTGGAGGGCCCGAGAAACGGTAGCATAAGATAAGCGCCGTTGCCGATTCCCCACACCGCAAAGGTCTGACCCAGATCCTCTTTACTGGGCTGAAACTCCGGGTAATTCGCCGCCACATTGGCCAGTCCCAAAAACCCCGCCGTGGTGTTAATAAAAAACTGACCCAATTCCCCTCCGGATTTGCGAAATTTAGCCTGCAGCAAACAGTTTATAAATCGCACCGGAAAGCGAATGTTATAGAACACATTGCGAATTGCCACCCGCAGCTCTTCGGGGATAATAAAGCCATAGCCCCGCGACACTGGCTTGAGAGCCGCGAAATACAGCGTATCGTTAAGACCGTAAAAATCCCGATTACCCTGAATGATGGGATCCGAAATCAATACGACGTCTTCGTCTTCATATTCGTCTTCGTACTCGTCGTCTTCATCTTCCGCCGCTTCATCCAACATTTCTTCTTTGGCTGTTTCTGATTGCGTATCGGCGGATTGCTCAGCCGCCTGCACGAGATAAATGGCTTCCTCTCGGGTGGTTTGACGATCCAACTGCACCAGGTAAATGGACACTTCGTCATTGGATGCGCTTGCGGGGCTGGACAAAAAAATGCTTAGACAAAAGGTCAGAAAAACGGCAATGGCGAATAATGGTCTCACGGGACTCACACTCCTTTCCGCTCTTAAAATTGATGAATTCGAAGAGGATGAAATCCATCTTGTGTTTGGTGTTTTGTATTTTGTGTTTTGTTTGTTATCTTTGATGTGATATCTGTTTGCTTGGCTGCTAAACACGAAACACCAACTACAAAACTCTCTCGTAAAAAATTCACTTATCCGATTCTTTAGCTCTTCGCTTAACCTTCTTTGACTTTGTCTCGTAATATTTGAATTAACTTGTCAGGAGTTCCACTGGCAAGTATATCCCTAAACTGGGTGCGGTAGTTTTTCACCAGGCTGACGCCTTCGATGATCAGATCGTAAACTTTCCACTGCCCGCTCTTATCGGTGAGACGATAAAAAAGAGGCGTCCGCTTGCCGTCTGCCATCACGATATAGCTCTGCACTTCAGCTCGACCCTTTTTGAGCATGATTTCCTTATCAAAGATAACTTTTTGATCCGAGTACGCCAGCAGCCGGTCGGCATAAACCCCTTCGAGCAGCTTGCGAAACAACCCGGTAAATTCGGTTTGCTGTTCGGCACTCAGCTTTTTCCAGTTCTTTCCCAGGGTCCTTCTCGAGAGCTCCTTAAAATCAAAAACTTCGGTAATTATCTTACCGACCTCGCTGATCTTCGCTTCTCTGGGTTTTCCTTGAAACGCCGGATCGCTCAAGGTCGTCAGCACTTTATTGACCTCAGTTTCGACCGTTTCTTTGGGCGTGGCTGCGTAGCTCTGAAGCGGTATCATCACCATCACGGCAAGAATCAGAATGCATGCGCTAAATTTTCTATCCATATTGGCCTCCCTTTGGAATTCGTTGGGTTCGTTTAGATGGTTAATAGCGTTATACAAAGCGTCATAATAAATTGCGCATTTTCTTTTTAAATCATTTTTGCAAAAACCAACAAGTTAGGTTATACGAGTGTAACGTTGTGTATGGATGCGCAATGATTTATGTCCTTCTATATAAACGCGTTTGCTCGGTTGCAATTCTGCGCACTTTTCTTTGAAAATTAGGGCTTATTTCGAAATTTAACTGCATCAATTTCAAATTCTATTCCATCGTTTCTTCCCCTTCGCCCACGTCGCCAAAGGCATACTTACTGACCAGATCCATGATATCGGTGGGTGAATTGGTATCGGTAATCTGGTCTCCGTCTGCCAGCAAGTCTCCCCCTCCGCCGGGGTCGACCGCCACATATTTATCACCGATCAACCCTTCGGTTTTGATCGAGGCAATCGCATCATCGTAGATCTCGATGCCCTTATTGATCTTAAATTCCACGACCACCTGCTGGTTTTCCTGGTCCATCGTGAACTTCTCCACCCGACCGATCTCCAATCCCAGCATGTTCACCGGATTACCAACCCGCAGACCGGTAACCGATGTAAACTTGCCAATCAACGAGTAGGTATTCTCCCCGATAAATCCCACATTGCCCAGCTTGATAGTCATATAGCCGATACATACTAAGCCGATGACCACAAAAATGCCCACCACTGTTTCCTTGGAATACTTCTTCATGGCGCTTTTCCTCCGCGTTCACACGTAAATCGTGCTATTTCTTTCTGATTAAATCTGGCAAATTCCATCACGGACTCAATCTCAATCTGCGGCTTGCCCTGAGCTAGCCCGGCCAGTACCGAAAATTCGATGCACTCTTCATCCGAATCCTCCTGGTCGCGCTGCAGCTCGATACCGCGAATCCCGTGGGCTTGAAAATCCCGGGTAAAATCCTCCATAATGCGATTGGCTTCGTCAAGATCCGAGTAGGGCAGCACGGTGGCATATTCGTTAATCGTCTGCCGCGAAGAAAATCCCCCGACGGCACCAAAGTGTTTGTTGATGTAAGACCCCAAAGAGCGGATGATTTGCTGGGTCGCATCGTGTCCTAAATGCTCGCTAATAGCATCAATGTCATCCAGCGTGAATACGGCTGCCGCATAGGTGGCATCTGGATTTCTCTGACTCAAATCAGATTGATAGCGAACCTTGAAATGCCGCTTGGAATACAGCCCCGTCAGCTCCTCTCCCAGACTTTCAAGGCTGGTAATGAGCTCTTGACGGAAGGGATGGTCTAGTGCTTCAAAGTCTTCCGGATCCCCCTGGAATACAATTTTGCGATCATACAGCGCCAGGATACGGTTGGAGATGAAATACACATCCGGAATTTCGTGACTGATTAACAGCGCGGTGAACCCAAAGCGTTTCTGATATTCGGCCACCATGCCCAGGATGGCGTTTTTGCGGATGGGATCCTGCCCGGTAGTGGGTTCGTCAAAGAGCACAACGCTCGGATCGGTCACCAAGGCCCGTGCCAAAGCCGCCCGCTTCTGCATGCCGCCGGAGATCTCAGAGGGGTACTTGTCGGCCACCTCGCTCAGCTCGGTCTGCTCGATGCGCGCCCTCACCTTCTCGTCGATCTTAGCCTTGTTTAATTTCGTCGCATACTTCAGCGGCATAGCCACATTTTCGTAGACCGTCATCGAATCAAACAGTGCATTGCTTTGAAACATGTAGCTGATCTGCCCGATGTAATCGTTCCATTCCTTCCTGCTCATCTGATCGATGGGTTTGCCCCGGTACAGAATCTGACCCTCATCGGGTTTGAGCATCCCAATGATGTGCTTGAGTGTCACGCTCTTACCCGAGACGCTG
>JASFJP010000200.1:0-7728 GCA_050121225.1 Desulfobacterales bacterium | reverse complement strand
GACTGATCGGTCCTCTCAATTGCCTGCCAAAAATCCACGTCACCACTCGGAATCTGAAACTGCAGACGAAGCTTGTTCTGCTGAGGAGATCGAAGCGGTTCGAAGCTGCATGGCGGCATTTGCCACAGCGACTAAAAGCTACTCCCTCTATCCTAAAGAACACGCCATTTCAAAAAATCTTTTAAGCGGTTTTGAAAATAGTCTTGTAAATTTCTTTCAAACATCTCCCGCCCTTAAACTTGTCATAGAAAAAGACCGGATCAGCTTTAAGGGAATCGAGATTTACCGCCCGAAGGAGAAAGAGGATTATCTGGTCACGCCTCTTTTCCGTGACGGGATTATTTGGATTGAATTCACCAAAGGAGTACTAACAACTGAAATCTCCTTTCTACTTCACATTCTAAACGAATACCGAACCTTAAAAGATGAGTCTGAAGGCGATCTGGTAACAGCACTCTGGAAAAAAAATTTGCCGCATGTTCACTATGAAGCATCGGAGGTATACTGGGAAACCGAGCCGAAACTTGATTTTTCTCACTTCAATGTGTCTGGTTCATCAAAGGAAGAAATACAGGGTTCGTCAAGCGCAGGCAGCGCAAGTGCTGCTCGAAATCATCCGGAAGGATCAGAAGCCGAGGGGCAGCAGGCCACGGTGAGTATCGCAGCGGCAGAGGCTAACCAGGATTTGATGCAAATAACGTCAAATGAAAAAGAAATACTCCAAAAAATGATCATCGAGGATGAAAGGCGCAATCGCACCGAAGACGTTTTGGATGTGCTTTTAATTCTATTGGAGGATCAGGATGAAACAGACGAGTTTAACGGCATCCTTGAGATTCTGACCCACGAGTTTGAAACTATTCTGCGTCACGGCGAATTTCAGCTTGCCATCAAGACGCTTGGCCATTTAAAAGAATTATCTGACTCATACGCTACACCTAAATCCTGGCAGGTTCCCCTGCTTGATCAGTTTTTTGAAACTGCCTCGGAGCCCGAGGTCCTCGAAGGATTAAACGAGTACGTGCCAAAGCTCAAATCTGAGGATGCTTCCCGAATAAAGACACTGCGACAGGTGCTGGTGATGATGCGCCCAAAGGCGGTTCTCACCATTGGTCCTCTCTTGTCTGAAGTTTCATCAGTAGATGTTAGGCGCCGCTTAATGGAAGCCATTGCAATCCTGTCAAAACAGGATTTGGGGCCCTTGACCCAACTGCTAAAAATGCCGGATGAAAACCTGATTCAGCAATTTGTGATTATTCTCGGGCATCTTGATGACGAAGAGTCTCACAAACTGCTGCTGAACATGGCTCGTCACTCGTCGCTGCGTGTCCGC
Source organism: Desulfobacterales bacterium (assembly GCA_050121225.1). Lineage (GTDB taxonomy): Bacteria > Desulfobacterota > Desulfobacteria > Desulfobacterales > JAFDCJ01 > JAFDCJ01. The sequence continues at coordinate 6,395 of JASFJP010000200.1, read as the reverse complement.
AGGGAATCTCTCAAACAACTTTTGAAACGCAACGGAAAGGTACAGCAATCATTTTTCTTTTTGCTTGAAGACCCAAGCGATATCATTCGCCGTGATATTTTGAACCGTTTGGCGGCGGAGCGAAATAGATCATCAGAAGCTTTTCTACTGAAATACCTGGATGAAAAAGCCTATAATATTTCGGAGCGCGATCATATCATTGGCTGTTACCAAGCATTAGGACGATGCGGTTCTTCACATTCCCTGTCTTTTTTGAAGGCGAAAATAGAAGGCCGCCCATGGGCGGACATCTTTAGCTTAGGTCAATCACTGCACCGCCGGGGAGCAGCCATAGCATTGGCAGGACTTGGGACACCGGCAGCGCAGGAAATCCTCCAACGGGCGGCACGAAGCCTCTTTCCACAAATCAAACGCGCGGCGCGAGGCGTTACTTTAGAGAAACGGCCAACATGAGTGAAGATAGAAAAACACACATTCAAAAAAAACATGTGCTGCTGAGCGAAAATCTGTTTACAGCGTTTTTCAAACTCGTACAGGCCGTTCGAATTCATCAGGATAACAACCAACTGGTCATTCAAAGCACTGAAGGTTTTATAAATGCCGTCAATCGTTTTAGTGAGGACGACAGTCATTTGACGATTCAAATCAATTCCGGGCGATTCTATCTTCAGCGAGAAAAACTTCTTTATCGCCGCGAAACATCTAATTTAATCAACAATGCCCTCGCCTATTTTGAAAAACGTAACCTTTACGGTCTATCATTTTCTACCACAATTCAACGCAAGGATTTGAAACAGGTTCTTCTCTTCGCCCATCTGCTAAATCAGGCCGAAACCCGTAAAGATCCAGCCGGATGGCTTGAAGAGCAAATCAGCCGAAGGGGTCTGAGATGGGTCGAAATAATCCCGGAACCGGATGCAGATAATCCCCAAGGATTGGAAAGTTCCGGTTCGCTGACGGTATCTATGGATACCATGGCTGATGGCCAAGAAGACGGAGCTGTCAAAAGCGCGGGAATGACATACGCTGGTTCCCTGGCGTCGCTGAAAGAAGTTATTGGTAAAGTATCGGACAATCGACCGGCTGGAATACGCAAAAGCGTTCGGATTGTCCAGAAGATGGTCGATCTAGTAATCGAAAAGCAATCGGTTCTGCTAAAACTAAGCACCTTAAGAAGCCATGACGACTATACCTATACCCATTCGGTCAATGTGGCGATTCTTGCGATGTGTCTCGGCCTGCACATCGGGCTATCAAAAAATGCACTCGAAACCTTGGGTATATGTGGACTCTTTCATGACCTTGGTAAAGTTGATGTTCCCTTAAAAATTCTCAACAAAGAAGGAAAACTCAGCGAACATGAGTATAAAGAGATCCAAAAGCACTCCTTAAACAGCGTTTACCACATCGCCAAATTGAGGGCTCCCCGGAAACTCAAATCCAAAATCATGCTGGCCCCCTTTGAGCATCACTTAAAATACGATCTGAGCGGCTATCCGAGATCCTGGAGACAAGAACCGGTGAGTCTCTTTGGCAGGATTCTAACCATTGCGGATGTGTTCGACGCCATAACTTCACACAGAGTTTATCGACCCGAAGCAATAAGCCCGGACCATGCTTTAAGAATGATGAGTGAAAAAGCCGGTATAGATTTCGATCCAATTCTGCTCAAAGCCTTCATCAATATGCTGGGTGTTTATCCGGTGGGAACCCTGGTGAAGCTAAACACCGGAGAAATTGGGCTCGTTAAGGAAAATCCGGAGCAGAGCGACGGTACTAAGCCTCTCGTGGTCGTCTTAATCCCGCAAGATAATGGCCGCTACTCGCTCGGTGACACCATTGATCTTTCTGATCGAGAAGTGCCTGAGGGAACAAACAGACGACGTATCGCAGAAACATATAATCCCGCTTTGTTCGGCATCCAACCTGCTGAGTACATTCTTTAATTGTCAGACATTTGCAGGATGCTCTTGCCTGCAAATATCTAGATTGGACCACGCAGATCGTGTTTTAAAGATTCCAGGTGTGGATAATTCAATTCGGGGGTTCTAATTTATTTGGTAGGAGGTTGCGACCAACTTCAACTGTATGTGCAGCACTGGTTTCTGCCGTTTCCTTTCGCCCGGTAAAGAGCTTTATCAGCTCTATTTATCAATTCATTAATATCTATTTTTTGGTTTGTTGGCAAACTTGAAATTCCGAAACTCATTGTCGGTGATATTGAATTTCCTGCAATAGAGAGATTCAGCCCAGCAATCTCTGATCTAAGCCGTTCAGCTGCATTCTCTGCCTGTTCGGAGTCAGTTTCGGTTAAGATCATTGCGAATTCTTCTCCGCCGTATCGCGCCACGTAATCTGATTCTCTGACTTCCATAGTCAATTTGGCAGCCACAGCCTTTATCACATGATCCCCCGCTAAATGTCCATAGGTATCATTGATCGATTTAAAATGGTCAATATCGGCCAAAACAAGTGATAGGGGGCGCTGATAACGTTCAGCACGCGATAATTCATTATGTAGCAGTTCCCGAAAATGCTGATGATTGTGCAGTTGGGTCATGCTATCACGGGTAACCTGGCGCTTCAAGGTTTCAATCTCGCGATTTTGATCCAAAAGATCACTAATCATATCCTCCGAAAGCTTGGCCGATTCGACCCGGGCGGATTCCAAAATTTGGATATAATCATTCTGGTCAACATCAATTTCAAAGATGGGGAATAGTTGCTGGGTGAATTGGCTAATTTCGGTCCCAATTGGGTCAATGTTTACCGCCATTGCGGAATCGAAATTTTTAAACGCATCTTCAATCAACCAAAGATTAAAGCCGCTGAGCTTTTTGTCGAGCAGTTCAATGTAAAGTGATGATATATACAAAATCTTAGTCAGCTTCTCAATATTCGGCTGAACTGTTGGCAATTTTGCGGGATCGTGATGGTAGCCGATAGGCAAGTGAAATATGTCCGGCAATTGCCATGATTTGGTTAAATACTCACCAATTTCTTGATGATTGAATCCAAGAATTTCATTCTCTGCCTGCAGCAAGTTAGAACCATGATGATTATCCATCTCCTTTAGTATAAGAGAGTACTGCCTTGGCATGCAATGGCCGAGGATAAGCATTCCAATATCTTGTAGTAAACCAAGAAAAAATGCATCATTTGAAAGGCTGGGGTCTATTCTTTCTGTTATAACCCTTGCTGCCGTAGCTCCAACCAATGAGTTCTTCCAAAACTGTACATAGTCAAAAAAAATAGTTTGATTCGATTGAAAACGATTAACCAGAGCAAAACTCAGGGCTAAATTCTTTATGGCACTAATTCCAAGCAATTTGATTGCATGCTGAACCGATGTAATTTTGCTGGGCAAGCTATAAAAAGCGGAGTTTACAATCTTGAGAATCTTAGCGGTTAGAGGCGGGTCGGTTGACAAAAGTTCAGCGATTTCGTTGACATCCGGTTCCGGTTTCTGAAATGCTTCTAATATCTTGAGGGCAATACCGGGTAGCGTTGGTAGGTTGTCACTGCTGTGTATTAGGTTTTCAAGTTGTTCAGAATTTTTCATCAGTTTTTCCCCAACCCACAGGGAAGAAAATACCTTTATGCTGCCTTCACTCGAAACTACAGCAACGATTGCGGCCTTGCTCTTTTGCCCTATAAAGTGCGGCATCTGCATTTTTGACTATTTCTTCCCTGGTGATCGAATCACCTACTGGAAATGCTGCCAAGCCGAAGCTCATTGTAACATTGATATCCTGATCTTCGTAGACTATTTTCAATGATTCAATGGACTCCCTTAGTCTTTCTGCCACAATTAGCGCATCATTCAGCGCGGTTTCGGTCAATATAATCGCAAATTCCTCACCACCATAACGCGCGATGTGGTCCGATTCTCTCAATCCTTGCTTAAGACGATCAGCGACGGCCTTGATCACTTTGTCTCCGGCTGGGTGGCCAAACGTATCGTTAACTGATTTAAAGTGATCGATATCGGTTATTATAACGGAAAGAGGCGCATTGTATCTTTCTGAACGCGAAATTTCCTGATCCAACAGATCTTTGAAACGCTGGTGATTATTCAACTGCGTCATACTATCGCGATCCACCTGCTGCCGTAGTGATTCGATTTCACCTCTTTTCTGCAACAGATCATTTATAAGGTCTTGCGATAGATTGGCCAATTCAATCTTAGCGGCGTTTATCAATCCATCGTAGTCAACTTCCTCTTTGATTTCGATATCAAAAAGTGTGAAAAGCGGCTGAGTCTTTTGATTGATTGCCGACCCTAATTGACATATATCCAGTTTATCCGCAAAATCGTATTTCTTAGTCCAATGCTCTAAAACGCCTAGACTCAAACTCATCTCAGAACTGTTAAATAACTCAATTATCAATGATGACAGATGAAGAATCCTAGCATACAACTGCAGGTTCACGTCATCGGTGCTTAATTTTTCCGGTTGATGGTGATACCCAATCGGCGCTGAAAACGTATCTGGTAGCCCCCAAGATCTAGATAGATAATCGCCAACCTCCATGTGGTCGACTCCAAATATTTGCTTTTCGGCTTCATGCTCTTGATACCCATCATTACCAATTTCTGTCATAACCAGATTGTATTGCTTGGGCATGCTATTAACTAAGGTCAAGGTCCCAATATTTTGCAGCAATCCCAGAAAAAAGCCATCCTCTGCAAATTCCGGGGCCACTTTTTCGGCAATTAACTTGGTCGACACGGCTCCAATCAAAGAGTCTTTCCAATATTTGGTATGATCAAATTCACCGGATTCTCGATTGCGGAAATTTTTTATCAAGGAGAAGCTGAGGGCGAGGCTTTTTATGGTGTTGATCCCCAATAAATTCACGGCATGATGAACAGACGTTACCTTCTTCGATAGTCCATAGAAAGGGGAGTTGATCGCTTTTAGGATCTCTGCACTAAGAGAGGGATCATTGGAAATGGTATCCGCTATTTGTTTTAAGCTAGCCTCCTTATCTCGAACCACTTCCAGTATTTTCATGGCAATCCCGGGAAGGGTTGGTAGTCTGTCCAAACCGTTGACAATTTCCTCAACTTTATTTGCCTCGCCCATTTTTACTCTCCTCTGCCTTCGTCATGACTTTGATAAACAACACATGACATGCGACAATTACGCAAGAAACCGCTTTTTTTATTTAGACTATCGATTTTGTTTCGCAACCCTCAAGAGCGCATTTAACTAGCGCCCCGCCGATATCATATACACTAATTGGTGGTTGATAACCTCAAGTACCTCTTCAATCTGCGATGCTGTGATGAGCCCCTCTTCCAACAATATCTGCCCCAAAAGTCTGTGTTTTCCTTCCTCAACATTTTCTTTGGCCTGAATCTTTAAAGCTTGGAAAAGTTGCTCCTCAGTAATAAATCCTTTTTCCACGGCAATGGCACCAAATCGTTTATGAGTGTTGCTGTTCATTTTTTACTCCTTGAATCGTAAGATCAAAAATCCTTCTCAATACATACAGTGAATATTTTCGCGTGTGTCCCTGTCAAAGCACTTACACACATTTCGGCCTGCACTCTTCGCTTGATAGAGCGCATAATCGGCCTCTTTTATGAACTCAACTTTTTCAACTGTTCTAGAAGAATCCAAGAATGACACTCCAAAGCTCGCTGTGACCGACAGGGTACGTCCCTCGTAGTCAATTTTGAGTGACGCGATGGTTTCTCTAAGTCTTTCCGCTACAATCATACCGTCAATTTTGGATGTTTCAGGTAGAATAATAGCAAATTCCTCGCCGCCGTATCTTGCGACCATATCAGATCCGCGCAAAGAATCTTGAAAATAGTGGGCAACGACTTTTAAAATATGGTCACCGGCTAGATGACCATAGGTATCATTGATGTCTTTGAAATGGTCAATGTCTGCTATAATGAGACAAAGACCGTGGCCATACCGATTCGCTCGTTGCACCTCCTTTTCAATGTATTCTTGAAATGCTTGATAATTTAAAAGGTTTGTCAGAGCATCGCGCAACGTCTGCTCACTCAGTGATTCGATCAACTTTTTTTGCTCACAGACCTGTTGCATAAAATTTGAGGACAAATTAATCAGTTCGTTTCTCGCCTCCTCAATCAACTCCAAGTAATCAAGCTCTTCGGTTATTTCAATTTCGAAAAGTGGGAATACATTTAATGTCTGTTGATGAATTTTTTTGGTAATTTCATCAATTTGAATCTTATCTTGAAAACCGAATTTCTTGATTAAAAATTCGAGCTGGGCAACAGCCATGTAAAAACGCTTATCTTCAAAACTGTTCAGATCGATGAAAAGAGATGCCAAATGGAGTACTTTTGTTATAGAGTCAATGTCTTGATCTTTTGTGGCCAGTTTCTCAGCTTCATGATGATACCGAAT
>JASFJP010000199.1:0-7730 GCA_050121225.1 Desulfobacterales bacterium | reverse complement strand
CAGTAAATTAGAAAAATTAAGAATTTTTGATAAAGAAATTCGTAAAAAATTTCGGGATTTCTAAATCAGAGATTGTAAGACATCAATATAGAAGAACCGGTAGTTCTGATAAGCATCCGTGTTTTCTTCAAATTCGGAATTATCGATTCCGGTTGCTGTTCAACCATTTTTGAAAAAGCCCTTGTTCGCACACGATCTTATGATTTGCATTCTTTTTGCATACTTATAGTTAACAGAGAAGATGATTATGACTAAGATAATGATGATTGTTACATTGATAAAGATAACTGGTAAGAGGGGAGATTCTCGTGCCCATTTTACCAATGGTCATCGAGTAGGACAGCCAAGGCGAAAGCGTCTATGATATTTTTTCAAGATTTTGGAACAGAAGGCGGCATAAAGTGGTAGAGAATAAGAAAGGTCAAAACAGAAAAGTTGTCTGTGTCGGCCCAGTTAAATAGCTGGAGAGTTTTGGTAGCAAATTTTCAATCCGAATATAGATGAAAAAAATAAGCTCCAGCTAAGATTTAAGCGCTACATGCTTAAATCTTATTTAACCGGGTGAATCCGTGTGCGTCTGTGGCTAATTAAGTGAGTAGAATCAAACAGAGATTTACCTGCAATACCTTGCAGAGGCTGGCATTCGCGTCCTAATGTTTCAGCTCCGGATCATTTACTTCATTGCGCCGACCTGTTATACCGATTGTCATAAATATGTTCGGTTTGGTCCTGATCAATAACAGGCGAAGATACTTTTGTATGATCACCCATGGTTATAGCAATTTATGACAACTGCTATAAGAGGGTTGTCAGGATCCTGCCAAAACCGACAGTGATTAATAATATATTGGAATATTTTTTTTATGAAACTACGTTGGAAATTCTTTGTTATCCTTTTTGTATTTAGTCTCATCCCATTGCTGATCGTTACCGTGATCAGTCAACGGGGTACCCGTCGATTGGGTCGCTTAATTTCTGCCGATCTGCGTCAAAACTTGACCGGTCTAATAAGCGAAGCCTTGTTGCAAGCTGCAGAAAATTCATCAAAAACATTGCTTCAAACCATGAATACTCTGGAGTCCAGTTTGATGGCACTTGCCTATGAAACTGAACGGGCCCTGATGGAAGACCTTCCAACGGCACCCAAAATTTACTATGCGCCTGAATTTGACAATCCAACATCGGCTCCCCCTGATTTTGCACCTTATCGCAGATACCTGAAAAAATCCGCAGATGGTAGGTTCCTTCCCATATATGTGAGTTTAGAACATCCGGTTTTTTTTCTGGCCCCTGGTGTTTCCGAAAAAAGCGTGAAAAGCGACATAACCCGTTTGACCCGTATCGTTCCTGCGCTCAAACGCTTTTCAGATAAGTTGGGCAAAATGGTTTTTTGGACCTACGTCAGCACGGAAAACGGTATTCACATTTCCTACCCGGGTCACGGCGGATATCCGGAAAATTATGACCCACGAAAGCGCCCCTGGTACATAGCTGCCGGCGATGACGTTCAGTGGACCTTTCCAATTGTAGATGCCACTTCCGGTTTAGTAATCTTCACGGCTTCAAAGCGAATTCAACGTTCTGATCTGTCCCCTGCCGGTGTGGTTGCGATGGACATTCCAATCACAGAACTTTTGCAGGAAAAGGAGTTGGCGTATGATTGGTCATCTCAGATGCGCTCTTTTTTGGTGGCGACAACAGACCACCCTGAATCCAATACACTGGGTTTATTGATTCTCGCCCAGAAGGATTATCAAGATAAGCAAATTTCCTGGTCGGGGATCATCGAGAAAGAATGGCTGGCCTCTTCGAATTCAAATGAATTCCGCAAAATAGTCCTGGATTTAAATGACATGGAATCCGGGTATGTTGAGCTGCCGTACAAAGGTGTTGACTCCATTTGGGCATACGCCGCCATAACGGAAAAAGCGCATTTTGTAGTTATAGTACCGAAATCAGTCATCATGGATCTTCCTGACGAAACAAGTCGAACTATCCTGCAACATACTCGCCAACAGCTTATTTATACAGCCATTGCAGCCCTGATTGTCATTGTTTTATTAACCACCGCTGCTTTGTATGGTTCGCGGACTATCACACGATCTCTGCTGCAAATCGCCTCTGCCGCCAAGCGTTTGTCAAGGGGTGACTTTTCCGTCCGACTGGATGTGCGCACCGGGGATGAACGCGATCAGGTGATTCAGGCCTTCAATGAGCTGGGACCAAAACTCGAAGATCAGGTTCGTATTCAAAATTCGCTACTATTGGCCAGGGAAGTTCAGCGAAGTTTACTGCCGCTTGAAGATCCAAAAATATCCGGTTTAGACATTGCAGGAACCAGTATTTACTGCGATGAAACCGGAGGAGATTATTATGACTACTACCTGGAGACAAACGAACGCGGGGAGGGAAAAGCAAGTATGGTTGTCGGCGATCTCTCAGGACATGGTTTAGCGTCGGCCTTGTTAATGGCCTCTGCTCGCGCACTTCTTCGCCAAAGGACGTCTCTGGCTGGTAGTATCGCCGATATCGTAACCGATGTAAACCGTGAAATGGCAGTGGATGTGGCCGAATCCGGGAATTTCATGACCTTGTTTTACTTAACGATCGACATCCAAAGCCGGAAAATGCAATGGGTTCGAGCCGGTCATGATCCTGCTATTTTTTACGACCCAAACACGGACACATTTGATGAATTGCAGGGCAACGGGGTTGCATTGGGTGTTGATGAATCCTGGATGTATGATGAATATGAAAAAACCGGTCTCACCGAGGACCAAATAATTTTTATCGGCACAGACGGTATCTGGGAGACGAAAAACGCGCAAGAACTCATGTTTGGAAAGGATCCAATATATGAAATGATTCGCCAAAATTCTAAAGCCCGTGCACAAGATATTTTGAATGCTGTTATTTCGGCGTTGGATAATTTTCGCGGTGATGCGCCCCCTGAGGATGATGTTACATTGATGGTGATAAAAATTGAGGGAACAGATTCATCTTTGTCGAGGATAAAACTGTGATGAGATGCAGGCGTAGGAGTCAAATGGAAGACAAGGAAGGCCAATACCGGAGCCTGCTGACTTCCTTCGTGCAGATCGAAGCGAGCGACAATCGGTTTATCAAAAATACCCTGAATGCGGTGGCCGAGCAAAAAATACAGGACTTGGAAATCGCTTCTCTGTTGCTGGTGAACCGGTTATTTACCCAGTCATGCCGGATGCAGATATACAGCATGAAGGACTTGCTGCTTTCCCAGGAACAAGTCGACAATTTCGACCGCGCCATGGACATAAAAGAAATCATGGACGCCGAAAAGAAGAAAATAAAGGACTGATCCGGTTTCCTAAATCGACGCACCCATTTTCTGCGCAAAAGACTTCTCGGCGGCGGCGGATCCTGCCAGTAGGCCGAGGATTCCGAAGGGATAATTTTCGGGCTTGAAAAAGAGCAGATGAAAATGGCTCATTCTTTCTCGACGATTTTCAGCGAATTCTGCTTCTCGCTATCGGAACGTTACTCTGACAAACGCTCTAAAGGCAGAAAGATCCGATTACACAGAAGAACCGTCAAAATCGGCAAAGCCAAACTCAAGCCCGTCACCGTCATCATCAACAGGCCCAAGTCATCATATTGGCCGCGTTCGATTACAAAAATTTTATTTATGTACTCGGTTGCCAGATTGCTGGCGGACAGCGCCAGGTTGGTAAAAGCGGCCATCACGGCAAAATAGGTGGCCTTCTGATTTTTGGGCGCCTCTTTGGCGATCCAGGCCAGCATTGGCACCATGGCAACCTGGCCCAGAGGTGAATCGGCCATAGTGTCAATAATGGCGATTGTCCGGGCACCGAAACCAAAAGTCGCCTGGGTCCAGTCGTGCAGGCCGTAGAACATGCCGATAAACGGCAGCATCATCACGGCGCTGTAAATCGATAGAAAAACAACCAGATAGGGTAACGGCCGTCGTGCCATCCATCCTCTAAGTCCAAACATACCCAGGATGGCCAGGATCGAAGAAATCTGTCGCAGCGTTCCAAAAAAGGCTTCATCGAATTTGAGAACATCAATTTCCCACCAGCTGGCCCCGGCCCCAAACGTCGGCATGGCCCTGAAAACGAACACGATCAAGGCAATACCGATGATCTCACGCTGTTTGGCCGGGCTCAAGGCCGCCAAAATATTCTTCATCAGATAGACGATAATCCCTAGTGAACCAAAAAGAATGATTTCTTTCTTGAAGGTGAGATCTGAAATTCCGAAAATCAGCGCGATGACGACAAACAGACCGCTGCCCCCCAATATAGACCAATTTGGCTTTAGCGCATGCGCCGTCTCATCGGCCTTTAATCGGGTATCTGCCGAGCTTTTTGACAGCCGCCGTCGCCGCTGAGTGAGATTGGCCGACACAACGCCCATTACCGATATCAGCGGTATGATCAAAGAAATCCAGTACATGGTTACATACGACAGGGTTTGGGCCAACCAACCGCCCAGGCCGGCAACCAAGGCACTGCCACCGATGATGGCGATACGCCCCAGGGTCTGGACGGTGACATGCATGCGCTGCACCTGTGCTTCCGGGATCAAAGAACCGTCCTGGTCAATATCGGGCACGGCTTCAACGGTCATGGCATCAGCCACCACATCCTGCATCACAAAACCGATCGGAGACAGCAGAGCCGAAATGATGTACCAGGTCTCCAGCTTCAAAATGCCTCCCATGCGATCGGTATAGCCGGTCAACCCCACCATGATCAGAAGACTGATGGCCATAAGGCTGGCACCGAGATAGACGAAAAAGGCTTTACGGCGCCAGAACAAATCGACCAAATGTCCCAGGGGCATTTTAAGCGCCCATGGCAAGCCGGCCCAGAAAGCCAGACCGGCCAGAAATGCGGCCGATAACCCGAGGTTGTCCTTGATAAAAAAAGATTCGATGATACCGGTGAATCCCGAGACCCCGGCGGCCAGGTAGACCATGAGCGGCGGGAGGTAGCTCCAGCGCATCTCTTTGAATATTCCGAGAAAATCAGCGGTAAACCATTTCCACAACTTGGTGATGACTAACACAGTTCTTTGACGTTTCATTGGGTTGATCAATATCACTTTAAAAATGCTCAAAACAAACAAAATTTCATGGCCTGCTGAAAATATAGAACTCGCTGTTCCGGTGCCGATAAAAAAGCAGAACTAAATTATCCGATTTTCATCTATTTATCCGCTCTTTTTTTATTAACCGCTGCTGATAAAAAAACGGACTTAGATGAAGCTTGCCAGACGTGAGATCTGAACCTTTTGATATTTTTATAGAAAATGCAGCTGGCGGCTTTGTATTCCAGCGTCAAGAACCAGCGGATTTGAAATCGGCTGCTGGGTGGCATACGCTTTGCTCTATAATATACTGCAGACAAGTATGCAATCAAGGTAGAACTAATTCGGTGCCCAATATGCTTAAATGTGAAACATAAACCATGTAAAAAAATCCTGACACCTTTGGGAGAACCGAAAAATGGCTGGAATTCGCAATGAAGCAATTAAGGCAAGAATTTGATATCACCGGTGTCATCATGCCGAACAACTGGGACGAAAATGGCAAGATCATTGATGTCGCAATATATACGGATACAGAAGAAGTCTATGACGTTGAGCACAACAATTTAACTCAAAAGTTACTAAACCTAATGCATCAGCAGGTTGAGGTCAAAGGCAACATAAGAGAACGTCCAGGTGGGAAAAAATCAATTGTTGTCAAAAAAATATATAGTACGAGAAGAAATTGTCGGGAGTGAAAGAAGATACAACGAAAGGAAGAAGCCATAACTTCCGATGAAATTTTATGGCAATCGAAAATATCTATAGATTGATTCGAAAACACTGTTAAAAAGGGAGGACGAAGGATGAATCGGAAAATCGAAATTGCAGCTTATATAGTGATATTAGTCTTTACGGCGCTTATGATTGGTTCATTCCCCATCCTGGCATCCGATGTGATTACGATTGTCGGTGAGGTCAACGATGCCAATCAAATCGTAGCCAACGGGGAGATTTATGAGGTGGATGATACGCCGCAAGGCGATGACCTTGTGAAAAATTATATTAGCCAGAGAGTTAAGGTCACCGGAAAACTAAGGACTGAAGATGACATGCGAATTATTGTCGTAACTGCCTTTGAAGTCGTTGAGGAATGATTATGCGAACCAAACCACACAATTTTTTGTACCTATGTGTTTTATTGATTTCTATGGTGCCTGCACTCGTCTGCCGTGCCGATGACCGGGCCGGTGATAGGGCAAGCCTTCGCGGCATAAAAACCGTTGTTGTGAAAGTCCACACATTTGAGCACGAGTGGGCCTCCGAGCTTGCGAAGGCAGGTCTGACAGAATCCGTGTTGCAGGCGTCCATCGAACGTCAGCTTGAAAAATCCGGGATTGCGGTTATTCCTGAAGAAGCCTCCAAAAGGAGTGAGACCGAGGGCATTCTCAATGTGAGGTTGAAATTTTTGGATCCCGAACCTCCCCAAAAGAGCTTTACAACCGCCGAAGAAGAAACAATTGAAAGGTTCGATCCGAAAAAAAAATACGTTTATGCAATCCGTCTCAACTTTCGTCAACCGGCTTCGTTGCGGCGCAATCCGGATGCAACAATCTTTGCCATCACCTGGCAGACCGAATCAGTGGGAATGAAACGGTTGCTCCATATGCGGGAGGATTTCGGAATCGTGGTGGATGTCTTCATCGAAGCATATTTGTCCGAAAATCCCGGTATTAAGAAAGCTGATTAAACCATGGGAGTTTTAAATTTTGAAATCCTTCCTTTTTCCATTGCGCACATTGTTGCTAAAGGGCTCAGGTTGTGAAATAATTGAAGAAGCAAAAAATCGAGCAGATCGAGGAGGCACCCAAGAGGATTGAAAAACGAAAATACGGCAGTTGCATGAAGTGCGGGGGCTGGATCAGACCCGCTCGGCGCAAGGCTTTCCCATATGCCGTTCGTGTCAGGTGAAACGGGAAAAGATAAATGGAGCCTGATCGTTCAATTTAATGAAATCGATGGATTAAAAATTATTTGCTAGCCTCTAAGCATAATCCGCGCATCCGCCACAATGCACTGATCGGCGGTGCACATGACGGGATTCAGATCGATGGATTCGATATACGGTTCGATTTGCATCACCAACTCAGAAAATGTTATCAGCAGATGTATGAGTTTTTCTACGTTCACGGGCTCAGCACCGCGATAACCTTCCAAAAGCTGATGTGCCTTGAGTCCCTTTATCATGTATGCCGCATCTTTCGGTCGCAACGGTGCCATGCGCAGCACCGTATCCCGGTAGATCTCCACGCCGGTGCCCCCGATTCCTAAGAGCACCACCGGTCCGAATTGAAAATCCACTTTGGCTCCGACGATCAGCTCTAAGCCGGACAGGGATTCCTCGACCAGCATGCCACAAAACCCTTTAATTGCGCTAAAACGTTCAAACGTTTCGTTCAGAGACCCATCATTGGTAATTCCCAAAGCAACCCCCCCGACATCCGATTTATGAACGACTTCAGAAGATACTACCTTGGCAACCACCGGATAGCTGCTTTTATGCACAAACTCCAATGCATCATCGGTGGTCGTTGCCCGGAAAAACTTGGGCACCTTGATTCCGGCTAATCTCAAAAGGCGCTTGGCATCCGGTTCTAAAACCCAGCCATGTTTTTGCGAGTGGATAAGAATATCCTTGA
>JASFJP010000198.1:0-7732 GCA_050121225.1 Desulfobacterales bacterium | reverse complement strand
AATACCAGCCGGTTCCGATTCCAACGGATCAAGCTCGGCAAATTCAGAAACGGGTGGATCAGTTTAGCATATGATTATACACAGCGTCATAATAAATTGTTTATTCGCTATTTGAATCCTTTTCAGACAATTCTTCTTTTCGCCTTCGCCAGAATACGCTGTAGCTTACATAGGGATGATCGGCCTTCACCTTTGGTTGCGCCCTGACAGGGTTGGCGGGGAGCTTCATTTGCTCCTCTGTTGGTGGTAGGCTTCAGCTGACAAAAGATAAGACGGATGATGCAGGCCGGTGGGCGCATAGTACTCATCGTGCGTGTAGCGAAAGCCGAGCTTTTGCAGTAGATGCTGTGAGACGGTGTTATTCGGGCTATGACCGGCAAAGAGGTCATTCACGGAAAGAGCGTTGAAGGCGTAATCCATCACTGCGCGCGCTGCCTCGGTTGCGAATCCCCGTCCCCAGAAGTCGGCACAAATGTGAAAACCTATTTCAAAAACCTTGTGTGAAAGATCATATGGCCGAAGCCCGCAGCAACCTACATGTTTACGGGTCGTTTTCAGAAAAATAGGCCAGTATTGGACATTAAAATCTTTGGCACAATCAATCTCCTGCGCGAGTCGGCTGCGAACCTCATCCTCAGATAGTCTTTCACGGACATCAATGAATTTTATAATGCGTGGATCTCCCCATAAGCCCAGCGCCAATTTAAAATCGTTTGCCGACCATTTGCGGAAAAACAGCCGGCTGGTTTCTAAAAAAACTCCCTCATCAGATCTTGTCTCATAGGAAGACTTGTCGATATCCATGAGTACTACCTTTCGAGGTTCTAGATTGTCCTCACAGCCTCTAACTCGTTGATAAAGCTGCGCCCAATATGACCAGTGTCGCTCCCAGCAGCTTTTTCAGAGTGATTGGATCATTTGGGGAATCCAGAATTCCAAAATGACTCACAATTATTGCCATCAAAATTTGACCGGAAACAAGTAAAATGAAAAACTTTCTGGCACCTATTTGAGGAATAAGAAACGTTGTCGCTATAATTATGAAAGCACTCATAAAACCGGCTAGGTACAGATAAACAGGAACATTTGGAAGTTTGACAATTGAGCCATAGTCACCTAGTAAAATAAAAACAACAATTGAAGTGATCAAGGCCACCGCAAAAAAAGTTACCGTTGCAGTGATTGAGGAACCAAGATACTTTGAGATGGAGCTGTTCATCGGCAAGTAGATTGACATGATCATACCCATTATGAAGGTCAATACTATAAGCGGTAATGTTTGCATAATATCCTTTGCGAATGTCGTTTTTGGTAGTTAAGCTAATTCTTTCTAAAACTCCAGTCAGTCTTCATGTGGCGATTACACAGGTGATTCACCAGGTTCGCCAAACTTCCGTCGCAGCGTTGACACAAATGCAGCATCAGCCTTTTTCGAAATCATTTCAAGTGGAGAGAAACCTCGCCGCCATGCCAAATAAAGTGTCACACCAAGTAAGACCCCCGTGAACAGAATGTTGGGCCAGGCGTTTAATGTCCACTGACCGTCCCATGTGAGCTGCCAACGTTTGGAAAAAGGTAAAAGATAAGGAATAGGCCACTGGTAACCGTCAGGACCGCGAGAGCCAACCAGATCGCACAGCATATGGATGTGAAACGCCATAAGCGATAGAAAGACTGTCATCCAGCGTCTGACCGCAAGTAAGGCGACAATCAGAAGCAGGAAGATACCAAAGCCGATATTATGGCAGAGTATGTGGTGGTATTTGCTCCACCAATACAAAGGGGTCGCTGTGTTTTCTGTTGCCACCTCAACAATAACCCCCAGGGCGTCAATATCGAGGCCGACGCCCGCCAGCGTCACAAGGATTCTGTCACGAGAACCTAAATTAGCTGTGTTGGCAACGATCCAACTTGTCAGTAAATGGGTAACCGGACTCATTATTTATAATGGTTTTGATAGAAAAAGAGACCCGCCTGCGGCTTCGACGTATTCTGCTTGGGCAAATCCCGCGGCTTCATAGACATGCTTGGCTCTATGATTGTTTTCCTGTACTTCCAAGGTGAGCTTGCAGCAATCCAACTCCCGCGCTTTGTGTTCAACCTCCTCCAGGAGCCCACGACCGATTCCTTGACCACGATGTGCAGGCAAAACCGCAAAATCATGGATATTGATGAGTGGCCGGGCAGCGAAGGTTGAAAAGCCGAGAAAACATGCAGCAATACCGACCGCTTTGTCTCCATGGTAAGCCAGAAATATAACCGTAGTGGGATGCTTCTGCAAACCGGGTATCAGATCCCGTCGAACGTCAGCGGACAGAGGCTTTCCGTTGCCCATTGGATCCATGGCATAGGCGCCAATAAGCTCAAGGACAGCTTGTTGATGGTCTATCCGATTGAGGTCTGCTTCCACTATTTTAATTTGTAGCATTTATGAAAACTTCCAATCATGGCGTGATCCATCCAGCGACGCCGGGTCAATTTGTGTGGCCCCAAATGTCGCCAACCGTAAAACCATTGGGGAAGGGATCATCAGGATCCAGAACATAGTTGCTGAACCCCGTAATCCAAGCCCGGCCGCTCAGCGTAGGGATTACTGCTGGATACTGTCCTACGCGTGTCTCCCGAATCAGGCGTCCGGTAAAAATGGTACCCAGAATCCCCTCATGATGGAAGTCTTGATTCAGGGATAGTTTCCCTTTCGCATAAAGGGTGGCCATTTTGGCGCAGGTGCCGGTACCACAAGGTGAGCGATCCAAAACGCCGGTCCACGTGGTTGAATCTGTCCAATCAAAGCTGCCGGTTGAGAGGGTGACGGCAGTCCTGCTGTGGGCGTCAGGTTGGGTCGGAGGCGCTGAAAGTTGAGCGATGGTCACCCCGGCAATTTCGGAATTCTCCGGATGAACTACCGGCAGTTGTTCTTGTGCGGCGGCCTTGATCATCTCGCTAAGACGTACGATGTCCCGTCCCTCGTCGGGAGTCAGGCTTAACCCTAACGGCTCGGCATCACTGATCACGAAGAACATCCCTCCATAGGCTACATCCACCGTAACAGTACCTAAATTGGGGACTTCAACGTTGGCATCAAGATGAATTGCAAACGCCGGCACATTCTCGAAGGTGACCTGCGTCACCTTACCTCCGCTCACGGTTGCCTGGACCGCTACAAGCCCGGCAGGTGACTCCAGCACCAGCTTTGTGACCGGTTCTTGAATTGGTAATATGCCGGTCTCAAGCAGCACGGTTGTTACACATATGGTGTTGGTGCCCGACATAGGGGGGTACTCCACCTGCTCCATGATGACAAAACCGGCATCTGCCTCGGGCCGGGTTGGAGGAAGAATGAGATTGCAGCATGACGCAGGATAACCTCGAGGCTCGCGTAACATGCGTTTTCGAAGATTATCGTGGTGAGTCTCGAGATATTTTTTCTTTTCAAACATCGTCTTCCCGGGTACGTCGAGTACACCGCCGATGATAACCCGACCCGGTTCTCCGCAGGCATGGGCATCAACGGCAGCGATCATGTTAGTCAGTTGCATAATTATCCTCGTATTCCATTGATGTTTATATTTGGACTATTACTTGAGGAGTTCGCTTTCACCCTTACGGCGAATCGCTTTCAATCCGGCTAATGTTTTGTCAGGAAGGGGTAGCGCTGCGTGGTTTTCAACGATATCTCGGAGCTTTTCCTGAATCCGTGTGGCCGCATCTTTTGAGCCTTGCTCTTGCCATTCCTCATAGGCCGTTCGCGTCATAAGGTTGGGTCTCCAGAGTTCGTTTTTAAAATGTTCATAGGTATGATCGCAATCCAAAAAATGCCCTCCGGGTCCGACCTGTTCGATCAGCTCACGGGCCAGGGTCTCGCTATTGACCTCTATACCCCGTATAAAACGCTTGGTCATCCCGATGTTTTCATCCCCCAGGATTAACTGTGCGGTGGAACAAACCATACCGTTATCCATATATCCCACGTCATGGACCAAATTGAGCCCGGCTAGACCCTGGGCCAGGATGGAAAAAGCGGATTCGGAGCCCGCCTGTGCATCAAGCGATTTAGCGTCGGTCGATCCGGCCAGGCCCCAAGTGGGAAGTCCGAAGGATTGCGCTACCTCGGCATGTGCCGCCAAGGCCAGGCTCATCTCCGGCGCGGCAATTGACAAAAGCCCGGTGGCCATATCAAAGGCACTGAAATTGCAGCCCAAGCTGCAGGGACACCCCGGCTTGCGCAGCTGAGCCATAACCACGCACATCAGAGCTTCCGCAGTACCTTGAGCAATGCCTCCAGCTAAAGTTACCGGGGCTGTGGCGCCGAATTGTATCGTTGGTCCCTGTATTTGGGGCATAAACAAATCCGCGCAGACAAACAGGCGATCGATGACATCGGCTGGAAAAACAAGGGGTGAGATGGGCTCCGGATAAAAGATAAGAAAGGGCCGTTCCCGGAGGTTGTCGATACCACCGGCCACCTCGATGGCCATCTCATAAACAAGCTCAACACCTCGGGGAGTATAGCCGATGAAAACAATCGGCTTGGTTGTATGGGTCACGACGGCCTCAAATTCGTACAGATCGGCAACTTTGGGAGGCACATCCTGGACGGACCCCATGGGCATGACCCAGTCGATATTTGTCAGCGCGTCAGCCACCTTGGCCCCCATTGCAATATCAGCGACACGAGTCGGATGAATTTCACCGCTCAACGCGTCTTTGGTATTGGGGCTGGCGGTTGAGGTGCCGTAATAGCTTTTGCGACCCTCGACTTCCATGGCCCGGTTGCCATCCCGGTCGTAAATCGTCCAGCCTTTGGGCGCAGTGCCAAGACACGCGGTTACAATGTGTTCGGGCACTTTAACGCGCTCACCGACGACCCACGCTCCAGCATGCTTTAGCATTTTACGCGCACCTTCATGCAGTACGTTAAAGCCCACCTTGGACATCACTTCGAAAGCCGCGCGTTTGATTTCCTCTATTTGGTCTTCGGTTAAGACACGGAACCAAACCGATCTTTTTTGCGTTGAACATGATTGAATCATGTCTCCTCCTTATGCCGGCGTTTGCGAGTTAAAATTTCTTGAGATTTTCAGCTACACGAAAATTCTTCTAAATTTCGTATTTTTTAGCGCATAAACACAAAGTAGGTAAAGTCTTATTTTTACTTTCATTGATTCTTACCTTACCAATCGCAGCGATATTTACGAGGCGGAGGGTTACGACGCGAAGAGTTATTGTGCTTCTGCCTATCCTTGCCTGGATAAAAAAATATAGCCACCCTGTATGGATGTGGTCGGTGATTGCGCTTTAAACAGATTTTGATTTCAATATTCAAGGATTTCTTGACAGTTGCGCTTTTGTTGCCTAAGTTCACCTTTAGTTCCAAAAAAGATTCATATTATTTCCAAAGTGAACACATGGGAGGAGGGCAAAATGAAGATTCTTGTGGGTTATGACGGTTCCAAGGTGTCGGAAGATGCAGTCCAACTGGCCCGGAAACACGGGCAGGCGTTTAAAGCCGACGTTCATCTTATCACTTCATTGGAGCAGGGACCTGATTTGAAAAAAGAAGATATCGACAAAGCCGAAAGCAAGCTTGAAAAGTTAAAAACGCCTTTCAAAGCAGACGGTATTCCCTGTGAGACTCAAGCCGTCGTAAGTGTCCAGTCCACTGGAGAAGATTTGGTCCGATTTGTGAAAGATAACGATATAGATGAAATCATTATCGGCGTCAGAAGAAGATCAAAGGTTGGAAAATTGGTGTTCGGTTCTACCGCCCAGTATGTTATTCTTGAAGCCCCCTGCACAGTTGTGGCGGTTAAGTAAAGACCAAAACGGTAATCATTGGACTGATTTTAACTACAACTACTGTAGTGCAACCAAATCAGTTTGATGTGTCACCAACCGCATATCGTGTTTTAGCTCGGAACAGACTGCTTTCAAAACACAGTGATTTAGCAACATCGTGGTCGATTTGAAAAACAACATTTTTGCGCTTGTCAGTGCAATTCGCTATTATTTTGAGGATCTTGACGACTCTCATATAAATTTTTTCCTGGCAAGCTGGCCCTCACTGCATTGCAAGACGCGATCTGTTTTTCCGCGTCCACTTCCTGTTCTTTCCTGGATGCCCGAGGCTGCTAATGCGGCTGGCAAAAAGCGGAGATTATTGCTGATATGCTTGCATCTATAGCGTATCACTTAGCCTGGGGTCAAACATATTCAGCAGAGGATTTTGGCGCTGGATTTCTCGAGAAGTATGGATGGGCGGAGCTTATGGGCCTTCGTGGACCCATCGATAGTAACCGTATTGCCTGCGGATTTTTGTTACTAGGACCTCAGTTCGAATATCCGCGACACCGTCACGAGGCCGAAGAAGTTTACGTGCCTTTGACGGACAGACGCTCTGGCAGCTGAGCAACCAAGATTGGGCTTATCACGATCCTGGTCAGCCGATATATCATGCCCCAGGGTACCGCACGCAATGCGAACAGAAGCCTTGCCGTTGCTTGCCATTTATCTCTGGCGCGGCGGTGACTTGGTCCAGAAATCACACATCTACTAAGATGGGTTTCAAAATAATCGAAACCGAATGACCAAACTTTTCAAGGTATTTGTGGAACACCATACCTTCAGAGTGGCCCCTATTGCCTTGCGTGGAGCCGTTCGGATACATCCGGCACATGGATGACGGGCTCCACCTTTTTCAGCTCGTCAAGCGGTATATGGCATTTGATGACGTGCCGGTCCACCACAACCTGCTCCGGCGGCGGCTCATTATCACATATATCGCCGATTTTCCGCGGGCAGCGGGTACAAAATGGGCAGCCTTTAGGAGGATTCATAGCGCTGGGCAGGTTACCTTCCAATACGATCTCACGCTTGGTTACTTCAGGATCGGCAATCGGCACCGCCGATAACAATGCCTCGGTATAAGGGGAATAGGGTGGCGCGAAGATCTGCTCTGTGGAGCCTCTTTCAAGAATATGCCCAAGATACATGACCACGATGCGATCCGACAGGTAGCGCACCACACTCAGATCGTGGCTGATGAACAGCAGTGTGGTTTTATGTTCGCGCTGAATTTCCATGAGCAGCTCGGTGACAGCCGCCGCGACCGAAACGTCCAGGGCAGAAACCGGCTCATCGGCGATGACCATGCTCGGGTTTCCAGCAAATGCCCGAGCGATACCAACACGCTGTTTCTGTCCACCAGACAGCTGCCTGGGTTTTCTGAAATAAAAATCCCTTGGCAGCTTGACCGTATCCAGCAGGTTCATCACGCGATCAAATATTTTCTTTTTATCCTTCTCCACGCCAAATTTCTTGATCACCCGTGATATCTGACCGCCAATACTGTGACTTGGATTCAGAGTGTCAAACGGATTTTGAAATACCATTTGCAACGAGCCGATCTGTTCAGCGCTGCGATCCCGAACTGCTACCTCCGAAAGATCCGTACCCTGGTAAAGCACATCGCCATCCGTGCCTGTCTCTAAACCCATCAGCACTTTGGCAAATGTTGATTTGCCGCAGCCCGATTCACCGACGATGGCGACGGTTTCACCCTCCCTGGCAGAGAAATTTAACTCCTCATTGGCTTTGACATAACGAATTCTTTTTCCGGAAATTAGAGCCCGCAGTGAGCTGTCGCGAACCTCGTAGTACTTCTTCATGTGATCCACATCGAGTACCTGTTTGCCGAGTTCAAGTGCCTCTTTGCGTTCACCGTCCGCCACCT
>JASFJP010000197.1:0-7795 GCA_050121225.1 Desulfobacterales bacterium | reverse complement strand
CTGCTATACCCAATTAGGCATTGGGTCAAATCTTAAAATTTATTATTTGGGAATATATTCCCAAATTTTGTCCGTTGTCAAGAAAAAAAATGATTCTATTTTCATTTTTTTTAAAAATGGTTTATGAGAACTTCTGCATTCGTAGAAAATTTTAACTAAAATTTAATTACCTGAGGGGTCGGTAGTTTTTATTCAAACCTCTGCAACGAGCGGAATGAATGATCGCCCGCGAAAACCGGGCACTGTCTGAATGGATTAGGAATCGTTGCAAAAGAACAGGGATCAAGATATTGCTGATCTCAAAACAGATTAAAATTTCACCTAATGCATTGTTATGTTAGTCCTTTGCTGTTCTTTTGTTACGAGCCCTTATCCATGAGTTTGAGCGGGTTTCGCGGGCGACTATTCATACAGCGGTTAATACAAAAAAACTCCCCGACCCCTCAATCACCTACAAAGCCCAAGTGACGTTTCTTGGAATCGGCGTTAAAGGTGAGTCGATTTGCGGAGCGGGTTGCCTTCAAAGCCGAATTCACTTTCTTGAAACTCTAAGCTGGAAGAGCATACCGACATGATTGCAAAAGAAACATACAAACAGCTGCCCAACAGCACGGAACATAACTGTTTCGGCTGCAGCCCTGTGAACGCATCCGGGCTTCAAATGAAATTTTTTACAAATGAAGAAACGGTATTTTCCCATGTGACCATTCCGGATCATTTGTGTGGATGGAGCAACATTGCCCACGGCGGGGTCTTAACCACAATCCTGGATGAAATTATGAGTTGGGCCGCACTTTATTTTCTCAAACGCATTACCATGACCAAATCTATGACCATGGAGTTCATAAAACCGGTTTTAATAAAAAGTCCGTTGAGAGCGGAAGGCAGAGTCCAAGGAGCAAAAGGGAAACATGAAGCAATAATGGAGGGTGTTCTTTACAACTCCAAAGGTGAGACCTGTGTGAAATCGACTGCCAATTTCGCGGTGTTCTCACCGAAAGTGGCCAAGCGTCTCGGCATCGCCGATAATGTATCTTTAAAGTTTTTCGAAGATGTATTTGGTATAACGTAGAGCAAACACAAGAAGCTTGAAGTAAATTAGGAATAGAGTTTCCCCAATTTCATCGATATATTTCATTGAACAGCTTATCGGCGGCTTCTTTGTCTATCTTTTTGAGAATCTTGTACTCATCTAATGCCGCAGCCTTATCACCCTGCTGGTACATGGCAAAACCCAGATTATAGTGAGCGGCAACATAATCCGGATCAATCCGAATGGCCTGTTTATAGGAATCTATCTCATCATCGGACTTGCCGATCTTTCCGTAGACCACACCGAGGTTATTGTGGGCAGGAGCAAATTCAGGATCGATACGCAGAACTTCTTTGTGCGCAGTTATAGCCTTTTGGTAGCGTCCGAGTTTGGTGTAAGCAATACCGATATTGTAGTGGGCCGGCGCAGCATCCGGATTTAGCTGGATAACCCTTTCAAAGGCATCTTTGCCCTGGTCTAGGCGGCCAAGTTGGGCGTAAATGAGTCCCAGTTTAAAATGGGCGGCTTCGAAACCAGGATTTAGCCGAATAACTTCCCTGTAGGATTTTACGGCTTCATTGGGACGGCTGAGTTTAATGTAGTAATTACCTAAATTATAGTGCAAATTCTCATCGTCAGGATTTAGTTGAATTGCCTGTTTATAGGCGGCTATGGCAGCAGTATGATTCTTCATACCGGCATGGCAGTAACCGAGTCCATTCCACGCCATGGTATTTTCCGGATCTTTTTCGGTCGCTTCTTTAAAGAACTGAATGGCTTTTTGATCCTCACCGTTTATCGAAAAACTATATCCCTTGCTGCAGAGTTCTTCGGCTAACTTGGGTTGTTTTAGGCTGTTGTTGAAGGTCCAAAGTGAAATTGCCAGGCCGGGTTTGGTCGGTTTCAGTTTCATCACAGATTTTCCGGCCACCGCGAAATTAAGGTTTTGCCCGTGAATGAATTGGAATGTCGCCACACCAATTACTTGCCCCTTCATGTTAATTACCGGGCTGCCGCTCGAACCCGGTGATATCGGTGCTGACATTTGAAAAAATTCTCCAACTGAAGGAATTTCCCGAATCGAAGATACAATACCCTCACTGACGGTTTGTTCGAGACCCATCGGGCTCCCAACAACGATAATTTGCTCGGCAATCGAGGGCATTTTTTTGCTGACTTTTATCCAATTGATTTTCTTTTTGGGAATATCAACTAACACTTTCACCAAATCAACCGCTTTATTTTCAGCAATAACCAGTTTGATTGGATACGTTTGACCGTCGGCGGTTCTAACTTCTGCGGCGTATTTCCCATCTAGAACATGATAGTTTGTGATTAAATGGCCATATTTATCAACAAAGAACCCGGTTCCGATGTTGGCGACTTTGTGGTTGACATCGTAGACGATGATTGTGGCAACTGCCGGCCGGATCTTACTCACCAATTTGGTGAGTTCGACCTCGGCGATTGCTTGGCCGGTAATCACGAACCACATAACGGTCCCCAAAATGATTTTAAAGGTAATAGTCATCTCAACATTTTCCTATATGTGATAAAGGGCAAATTTCACCAAAACTTATTGTAAGCACGATTTAGATAATTTGAAGTAAATCATTCCATTTCCGCAACAAAGTACTATATATTGATTTTTTTTCTTGACACGTTACAACATATTGTGATAGGTATAAATATTCCCTCCTTAAATAGGACGATCCAAATCTCGTCCACATTTTGAGGTTGTTAGGTTGGCGGCGCCTTGAGTAGCAAGGCGTGTGCCGAGGCTGGTCATAGCAAAGTTAAAAATGTTGCATTCCGACCATCTTTCCGCCGTGCTGAACTTACTGATTTAGCAACGCTATGACCGCAACCCTCAACCCCCCGGAAAGTGAATAGCTCCTTTCCGGGGGTTTTTTTTGTGGGACGGCTTTTTGATACATATTATGGATAGGCATGTTATTTGTCATCCTCATCAAGCGAGGCAAGCTTACGCATTTCTATCTGGGCGTCGACACAGTCGCAATGACCGTCCAGTGGCACGATATAATGCATGCAGCGTTCGCTAACAGAGGATTTCTTCGAAAACTTGCACTTCCGCTGTTCCAGCCAAACCGACCCTGCACTACAACGGGACATGATGCCAGATACACAATAATTAGAATATTCCAACATTGCACATCGATTGTCATTTTTTCGGAATTTCGCGACTATTCCCTTCGAATTAGATTTTATCATCTTATAAATTACTTACGGGCTTATTGTACAAATTTTGCGAATATTTTTCTAATCAAGCGTTTAAATACATAGAAATAAAGAGCCGAAAAAGCACCTTCCGTTACAGTTGGTGCGGTTTTAAAGGCTTGATGAACTCTGTATCAAAATATTTCTTTGATTTTGATGGAGTGTGATCCGGGGTATGCTGGGAACCGACATCCCGGCTTATTGGGTGGGGGGGTGTGTCGAGTTTCTTGATTTAAAGAAGTATCTGCGTTCTGTGCCGGTTTCCCGTTCCGTGTTCGGCTTTCGCCTGCGATCTGCTCCGCTCCTGCGATCTATTTGGGACCTTCTCTCCTGGTCGCGTTTAAAGGCTGATGGTTGTCTTCGTTCTGATCCGGAGCGAGTACCGCCATTGTCAAGCAGCGCAATCAAGCCCTCTAACCCGCTCATAATAGCCTCCTATTTTTTTTCCACTGGATATCCGGCATCCATCCAAGCCTTCCAACCTCCCTGGATCGCAAATACGTTTTGGTATCCATTTTGCCTAAAATATTGCGCCACCCTGGCGCTTGTATGTTCCTTCTGTCACGCACAATAGAATATTAATGTTTTCTCCTTCGCATATTTATTAAACCATTGATTTGGAGTATACGGATCCTCCCGAATCGATGTTGGAATTTTGGAGCTGCTTCGCAACCAATTTCGAGCTTTGCGAACGTCTATGATGACGATTTCCGAGTTGCCAAGCCCTTGCTGGACTTGGTGAACGGAAATCCTGGGAATATCCTTGGGGTCATCAGCTGTCGAGATTGTCGCACTGCCCGTCATCAGCAGAAGAACGATCCCCAAGATTGCATATTTTAATGAACAGCTAAAAAGCATCAGATCGGTTTACCATCCTGATGTCATCTTGTTACCGGATAATCAAAATGTCAAGAAGAAATAGAGCTTGTAACTGGTTCCACAGCATATGGTATGTTCTTGTTCTAAAGGGACGTAAGTGAGTCCAAAAGCTGGTCGCAAAAAGAAAAGGGGTGGCTCCACCGGGAGCCACCCCCCACCCTAAGGAATTATATAAAACAGTGCGCCCGCCAGCACACTGTTATCTCTGTTATCGGCTGATTTTTGGTATACTTTACCTAAAAAGTCGTATCGTTTTGTAAATTTTGTTATGGTGTTAACTTGACTATATTAATTCTAGATTAAGTTATTCGTTTCCTTGACAAAATTTGAGATCAGCGATAATAAGTAAATAAGGAATTACAATTAAAATGGAATTAACACTAAATTGGTTGGCAAGCAACTGGGATAAATTTAGCATTTGGGTTACCAATCAACCCACCTTTGTAGAGGTAGCCTTTGGGGTTGGGCTTTTTTATGTGGTGCTGCAGATTTCAAAGGGTTTATACAGACTATCTGTTTTTATAATTTCAGGTCTGTTCGCATCTCCCGGCCGATTTAACAAACAGAGAGATCTTCGATCTAAAACCAGCAGCCCAAAACCAGTCACCCTCGATGATGACGCTCCACCTTTTGTTTTCAGATAATTCCGTCCAATAAGAATACTCCATCAGAAAATAGTCAAAACAACCCATCAAGCATCTACCGCTTTTCGTAGTATATCAGCTAATTCTTCTTCGGTTAGGGCAATCGGGTTTCCCTGCATACTGCTTGCCTTCTGAGTTTTGGCCACAATGGCCGGAAATTCCACTTCTTCGATGCCGTAAATCGACAGGGGAGGCACATTCAGTTGCGAACACAGCTTCTGAACGTATGCGACAGCGTCCAGCGCGCGGGCATCAAACTCATCTGTAATGATGCGAGCAACTTCATCAAAGCGATTTAAGGCTGGGGATTCAGGGGCGCGTGCCTGAAGAGCCTTGATATTTGCTTGCATCACGTGGGGTAAAAGTCCGGCACAGAGGGAACCATGGGGTGCATCGAACATCCCTCCTAAAGGACCGGCAAATCCATGTACCGCGCCTAATTTCGCATTGGCCAACGCCAATCCTCCGAAAAGACTTGCCAGGCACATGTCCGTTCGGGCTTCTGAATCGTCACCTGCGGTATAGGCTCGATTCAGAGCACGTGATGTTCGCCGGAGGCCTTCGCGACAAATTCCGTCGGTTAACGGATTGGCATTGCGGGAGACAAATGCCTCCAGCAACTGTGTAAAGGCATCCAATCCGGTGCTGGCGGTAATCTCCGGGGGCATCGAAAAGGTCAACTCCGGGTCAATGATGGCCAAATTCGGCAGCATATATGGGCTGCGCATGCTGACTTTAACGTGGTGTTCGGGCGAATCAAGGACGGCATTGCGCGTGACTTCAGTTCCAGTGCCGGCTGTCGTTGGAATGGCTATGAAAGAAGCTGACTTGTCGGTAAGTGGTTGGCTGTCGCCGATCACTTCCAGATAATCCATTAAATCGCCCAGATTTGTCAGTAATGCTGCGACGACTTTGCCGGTGTCAAGTACACTTCCACCTCCTATTCCAATAACAAAATCACAAGCATCCTTGCGAGCCTGCTGTACTGCGGCCAGCGCCAACTCTGTGGTCGGTTCCGCCGGAACACGAAAATGCGAAAAGCGAATATGTTCCGTTTTTAACGTATCAATCAACGGGGCCGCTCGTTCAGCGTTGCGCCCGGTAATGACAAAGGCGTGCTGTCCCATTTTTGCCGCTAAGCGGCCGGTTTGATGTATGGTACCTGTTCCAAAAATTATGCGGTTGGCGGTGGCGAATTCAAATTGCATTGTACGTTCTTTTCCTTTTTAAAATTTTTCGGGTTATCTTCAACGCCGCTCAAACTCGCTTGAGCTTTCGAGATAACCTATTAATGTTTTATGAATTAGTCTCAATGATAACAGATATTGAGTAGGCATCTCATCCCCACCCCCTTTCATCGGGAAACACATTAGAGAATTTCATCGAAGTACGTGGCTCTGCCATCATATCGGCAACCGTTACACGCCATTTTTCATAGTGCTGGGTTTCTTTGTGCCGCAAAGGGTCATCTGCTGTGCGATATACCTCAACCAGCACAAAACGAGTGGGATCATCCTGTTGCTGAATAATGTCAAATCGGGCCACTCCAGGCTCTCTGATACTATTGCGGGCATTTTCGATGCTGGCGGCTTTAAATGCCTCCACATCCTGGCGATGAACATGCACAAAGACATGAACAATAAACATCTTACCCTCCTTCGTGTTTGGTGAAAAAATGCTTCTAAACCGTCATAAGTGCGTTTCGGTTTTGCAAGGCAACCATAGAGCTTATACCAAAGTTCTTTGTTTCTTGAAAGGGACGATCCTAACCCACAATAATTGAGTGTCGTCAAATTAATTCAAGAAGAGGTTGTCATTTTATGGTCTAAAATAGATTAACGATTTGAAAAATTTATACTGAACTGACATTTTCCGGCAAAAAAATTGACGATATTTGTAAAATTGTCGATGAAACTATTTCAAGAAATCTTTTTAACTAATTGAAATTGAATTTGATTTTATGAGTTCTCAACTTTGGCATAAAATTTGTATTCAACAAAGATACGTTGTTGTGCAGTGCAAATTGCCTGTTCATCAAAAAATAAAGCTTCTCTGGTGTGCGTGCATCTTCTCTGCTGGGCTCTCACGATCAAAGGATGAGGAATCGCACCGTAGGAGAATAACGGCATTGTGGGAAGTTTTAATCCATGCTTCGGTAGGGTTTTCATGAACTAACATTCCGGAAACACACTGAGTTACGAAGCATTCTAATAAAGTGCGAAAACGCTTACGCTTTGGATCCCGTTAAAAGCCCGCCGGCCGTAGAACGGGATTTTTCGTTTTTGAGGGAGGATCCAGTCATGATTTCTTCTATTGGCGGAACAGTTTCAGCGCTGCAAGCCTATCGACAAAAAATGGAAGTGACGGCTGATAATATTGCCAATGTCAACACAGAGCAGTTCAAGAAAAGCAAAGCCACTGTCACAGAAGGATTGAACGGTGATGTGCGACTGAACATTAGACGGGGGATAACACCAGGATATCACTACCAGGAATTTGGAGGCGATAAGACGGTTGAAAAAGAGGGTTCAAATGTTGACTTGGGAGAAGAGATTCCGGAAATGATGATTACCCAGCGAACCTACGAAGCCAACTTAAAAATGCTTCAGACGCATGATAATATTCTGGGATCACTTTTGGACATTGTCAGCTGACAAAACCATTTCCCATGTTTTAAACCATTATATGTCCTGGTTAAGCCAATTGGGCGGCCTATTGGGATTAGCGCCATACCGCCGGATACCAATTTAAAAATTGTTCCTTTACAAACGTTCGGGCAGAACAATGTTTTCCCTAAGGCCCTGTAACCGCTGAATATGCCGGTTTTCTTCAGAGATGATCTTTTCAAGAAATGTCACCGTTTCCGGATCTTCGATAAACGGCCGCAGCATTTCGTAAAACATCACTTTATCCCGTTCAAACTCTGCTGCAAGCGCAAGCAATTCTTCTAAATTTTGCATTTCCGCAAAATTGGCTTCCCGGAGAGAAAAACTCTGACTTC
>JASFJP010000196.1:0-7839 GCA_050121225.1 Desulfobacterales bacterium | reverse complement strand
AATTGACTTGAAGGCTTTAATCCCCCGGATTTCGTCGGCTTTGGGGTTGATGGGATAAATCTCCCCTTTGAACCCGAAGTCGATTAGATTCTTGATCACCCGGTTGCCGATGGATAATTCTTTGGATGATGCACCGATAACGGCCGCTGACTTGGGTCGGAATAAAGATTCTAACATTTTACCTCCTTATTTTATAACCCCTGATACCAACTAGCTTTCATCCAGCTGTTCGATAAAGGCTTCGACGTTTGTTTTGGTTTGCTCATCGGACAGCATTCTAAGATCGTTCAGATCGCCGTGGATTGTCAGACTGGGGATTCCGGTGGCTTCGGCAAGCCGTTGCGGCATGCCGTAGCGACAGTTGGTATTATTGGGGCAGGTTTTGGCATCATGGTAAATGATCCCGTCTACCTTGAAAAATTCAAGCATCTGTTTAATGTACCTTTCCTTGGCCTCATCATCACGAACGATAAAAAGCTCCGTGTAGGCTTTGGCCATGCTGCCAAACGGATCTTCCGGATCTAGGGCGGAGAATATCCAGCTGTTGCAATAGGTCGAAGCCAGCACATTGGTGTTCAAACCGGCAAACAACTTTGAATGAGCACTGAGCCTGCCCCAAACCGGCATGCCGTCCCAATAAATTCGGTGTTGCTCTCCCTCAACAGCGCCTTCACCGTTCTTGATTCTTTCTTCCAGCTCTGCCAGGAGTTTCTCAAAGACATCCAAAGCTTTTTGAGTGCCTCGGCCGACCACGGCCGGTCCCATGAGCGTGGTGCCGTCAAAAAAGGTAAGGGGAGAGGGAACCGCAGCGGCCGTGTCCAGTATTTTTTTCCAGATATCCGAGCAATCGCGAGACAGCTTGACGGCTTTTTTAAGCTTTTCGATTTCGAATTTTTTCCCGGAAACTTTTTCCAAAGGCTCGATGAGCGCTTGCATTTGTTTGGCGATGGATGCAATATGCGCCTCGGTAACATCCCCTACGTTGCGGTGTGTCGTAATTCCAAGAACCGGTGCCTGGAATTTTTTTCCAAACCAGTTAAACCAGTCTTGAACGTCCCGGCACTGGTTTGTATTGTAAACCAGGACATCAGGTTTTGGGATGCTATCGATGTTAAACACCTTGCTCAACGGCGTCACCCCTTTCAAAAAAGCCCCGATATCCGCTGTCAGGTATGAGCAAATATCCGGCGAATACCCCA
The DNA here is from genome assembly GCA_050121225.1 of Desulfobacterales bacterium. Taxonomy (GTDB): domain Bacteria; phylum Desulfobacterota; class Desulfobacteria; order Desulfobacterales; family JAFDCJ01; genus JAFDCJ01. The sequence goes on along the minus strand of JASFJP010000196.1, from coordinate 6,640 downwards.
ATGCATTGGCCTCGGGTATGAGATCCGTGGCCATACGCGTGGCGCCGAGCATGGCGGAATGGGTTTCGGGAAAATATACCATAAAATCCATCGCGCGCAGGATCTCTGCAGGCCCTACGCTGGTGCACCAGGCAATTTTCGGCTCCCCTTTTTTAGATGCTTGGTCCAGTTCGAGATAGTAATCGGCCATGAACTTGCCGACATCTGCTGCGGCAGCTATTTTTTTTCTGACAACTTGTTTTTCTTCTGTCATAATGACTCCTCCGATTATAAATTTGAAATGCCCACAATAAGAAAGGTGCCTGAAATTAAGGTATTCTGCAACATTAAAATCTTTCACCTCAATGAAAGTTTCACATTACTGGATACCCTCTGCTTGATCTAATTCAGTATCCAAAAAACCGGCGGTGGCAGAATAGCAACTAAAATCGGTTACGCCGCATCCATGGCATACAGTGCTGCGCCGATAGCTCCAGTGAACTGCGGATGCTCCGGCACCAAAATTTTTCTGCCGATCATCTCCTGCGCCATTTTAATCAGTGTCGGATTGTGTGCGACAACTCCTCCGGTCATCACCACATCGGCAGTCATTGAATCCATCTCAACGACTCTTCGAATTACTGAAAAAAAAACACCTTTGACGATGTCTTCGATTTTTTTACCGTGGCGGATATTTTCGAGTACTTCCGTGGCCGAAAACACTGTACAAAAACTTCCCAGCTTGACCATGTTTTGAGATTTTTCGGCTAACCCGTCCATATCGCTCAGGGGGATATCAAGTCGGGCTGACATTTCTTCGAGAAATGCTCCTGTGCCGGCTGCACATTTGCGATTCATCTTGAAGCTGGTGCGCCGGCCTGCATCGTCGAGTTTGATAATTTTATTGTCCTGTCCACCGATATCGATAACAGTGATGGCTCTCGGAAAATAGAGATAGCAGCCGCTGGCGTGGCAACCGATTTCAGTTTTGGTACCTCTGGAAAACGGAACATTTTTACGGCCGTATCCGGTTGAAATCGAATTAACAATTTCTGATTCCTGGGTACCGGCCATTTTTAGTGAGATATCCAGGCACTTCTGGGCGGTTGCCGTAAAATCTGTACCTGATTTTTTTACTGCGTAACCGATCAGATTTTTATCGGCATCCAGAATGGCCACTTTGGTTCTCGAAGCGCCAACATCAGCGCCGACGTAGATGGAATTCGCGCTCATAATCCCGTTTGTTGTAGGGTTGAGGTATTTGAGTTTAGTTTTTTTTGAAGCTATTTCTCAGCCTCATATTGTCATTTTGATTCCAACCCTTTTACCAGCGCTCTTAACGTATTATTGTAAGGAGTCGCAATACCGGTACGTTCACCGTATTCCACGAATTTACCATTGATAAAATCGATCTCGGTTCGCCGGTTGGCTTCAATATCCATAAGCATGGACGGCTTGTGATCTCCCGCATTGCGCATGTATTCCATTGCCTGGGGATAGTAATCCCAGCCCAGATTAATTTCATTGGTTCTGGCAACATTGATGCACTCTTTGACCAACGCATCGACTATTTGATACACAATGGGATCGTTCATGGCTCGTGACATGGTCAAGCCGGTAACCGCACACACCGGATTCATTGAAGCATTCATAACTGTTTTACGCCAAACCATGGAAACGATCTGTTCCGTGTGTTCGGTAGTCAGTCCGCATTCACTGAGCTTTGTCGCAATGGCGACAGCAACGTGTCGAGATTCGGCATCCAGCTCCTGGATATAGTGGGGAGGATGGTGAAACGGCATACGCACATGAGCTGGACCCACAAGTCCGCAGCCATAATTTACGACTGCACGCATCACCGAAGATTTGCTCAATGATTTGGCAAGCTCTAATTCTGTGTCAATTCCATTTTGCCAGCTGACGACGAACATACCATCATGTATAAATCCTTCAATGGCTGAAGCAATCAGCGGCAGTGCATTGGCTTTGACAGTTATGATGACCACATCAGGGTCGTAGTCAGCCAGGTCATCAACATTGGTGCAAATCCTAGATACTTTTTGCTGGAGGTTCTCTGCGCCTTCAACAATGATGCCGGGGTCCGTAGCGGGGCCCAACAATTCGGGTATCACGTCGCACAGAGTGACTTCGTAGCCGCCTTTCGCTAAAAATGCAGCCACGATACAGCCGACCGGACCGGCGCCAACAACTGCAAATGATTGGGGACGAAAGTCGGAGTTGTCATTCATTTTTTACCTCATTTGTTTCGGTCTCTCATCAACCACCCTCAGAGCCTTGCCTTCACTGCGAGCGATGAATTTAGGTTCCACCAATTCCACATCGACACCAATGCCCATCATGCCCTTTATGTAAGCGGAGATTTTGCCTTCAACCTCATAACGCCGATCCTTGCCGGCTTCATATACTTCCATTTTGCCTTCGACCTGGATGGTCAACTGGTCCAGGTAGCCTTTTTTACGAACGATGAGCCGGTATTGAGGTTCTACTTCGGCGACCTCCAAAAGCAATGACTCGATTTGTGACGGAAAGACATTGACACCGCTGATGATCAACATGTCATCGGAGCGGCCGAATATTTTGTCCATTTTGACAAAGGTTCGGCCGCAGACGCACTGTTCACGACGGAGACGTGTGACGTCTTTGGTACGATATCGAATCATCGGCATTGCTCGGCGTTGCAATGAGGTAAACACCAACTCGCCCTGTTCGCCGAGGGGCAGAGGTTCCAGCGTACCGGGATCAACAATTTCGGCCAGGAAATGATCTTCGTTGAGATGGATCCCGTCCTGGGCTTCGCAATCAAAGCCGACCCCGGGGCCGCACAACTCGGTCAGTCCATAAGCCTCCATGGCTTTGATTCCCATGCGTTCCTCGATCTCCTGTCGCATGGGTGTCGTCCAGGGTTCGGCCCCGAATACGCCGATGCGCAGTGGTAGTGATCGGACATCTACTTTCATTTCTTTTGCTCGTTCTGCAATGGTGAGGGCATAGGATGGTGTGGCAAACAAGACCGTGCTTCCAAAGTCTTTCATTAGCGTAATTTGGCGTTCTGTTAGGCCTGAGCTTGTGGGAACCACGGCACATCCCATTTTAGTCGCCGCCTGATGGAATCCAAGCCCACCGGTGAAAAGGCCATAACCGTATGCGTTTTGGCAAATGTCTTCTTTGCGTACCCCGGCGGAATAAAGATTGCGACACATACACTCAATCCACTGATCCATGTCATCGGCCGTGTAAGGACCCGTGATGGGTTTGCCGGTCGTACCGGATGAAGCGTGTACCCTCACCACCTCTTCCAACGGAACAGCACAGAGTCCAAAGGGGTAATTGTCGCGCAGATCGTTTTTTTCAGTGAAGGGAAGTTTGCTGACATCTTCGACCTGTTTGATGTCGTCAGCCGTCACTCCCATCTCTTTCAGCTTTTTCTGATAAAATGGTATCTTTTCAGAAATCCAGGCAACGGTTTCTCTAAGATTCTTCACTTGAAGTTTTTGAAGTTTATCCCACGACATGCATTCAAATTTATCGTTCCAGGGCATTATTTACCTCCTTTGTGATGGCTATTCCTTGACTTTTCAAATTTGGTATGAGCCAATCAGGCTGCTTTAGCGGCCTCACTAAAACCAAGCTCAAAAGCCTTTAAATTGGCATCCAGAAACTGCTGCTTCGTTTTACGTTTCATGGCCTCTTTAACATTCTCGGCGGTCAGAGGCAGGACGTTTGTTTGAATCAGTGCCCCCAAAAGGACCATATTAACTGCCAGGACATTTCCGGCTTCTTTTGCCAAGGACGCGGCATTAAACGCGATCAGCTTGGCGGTTTTGGATCGGATGAGTTTTTGCAGTTCTTGGAGCTCCGGATAAACCCCCTGGCCGATGTTCACCGTATACGGCATCAATGGGGCAAGATTGGTTATAACCGTAGTGTCGGCATTGCATTTACCTAAGGCGCGCAGGGTTTCTGCCGGTTCAAATCCGACAAGGATGTCGGCCTCGCCTTCGGAGATAATCGTACTGCGTGCGTTGCCAAACACCAAGGCGGATTCCACAACGCCTCCTCGTTGGGCCATACCATGAATTTCGCTCATATTCAGCGGTATGCCGGTTAAAAGTGCCGCTTCACCCAATACGCTGGATGCCAGCAGGTTTCCCTGGCCTCCCACAGCTACAATTACAAGTCGTTTTGTTTCCATATTGTATTCCTATCGAAATGAGAGTTGATCCAAAAAAACGTCATTTTTACTAAATGATTTATTTCCTCAACGTATACCGGTTCAGAGTTCTGCGTTCAAGGTTCAAAGTTAGAATATTGAGCTGGATCTGTTTTGAAAAACGAATCACGCTGAAGACGTGATTCAAAGACCGCAGAACCGCAGCATTTCGAATAACGAATCTCGAAGGATTGAATCGCTGCGCTCTATCCATTTTTCAGGATAGCGGCTGAGCTGACCTCCGAATCCTGAATGCTTGCCGAATCAATGTCCCTGTGCTTCGGCCTCTGATTTTACCGGGCGAATTGCATTTTCGGGACAAATCTGAGCGCAGACCGCACATCCTGTGCATAAATTTGAATCGATTTTAACCCGATCATTCCAGATATAAAACGCAGGGCATGCCAGAGAACTGATGCAATCCTTATGATTTTTGCATTTATCACTGACATGAAAAGGCTTGCGTTTCGGTAGTTTGAGGGCATTGGCGTACAATGCACAGATTTCCTCAGATATGATGACCGAAACACCCTGGTAATTGATCGACTCTTTGATCGCCTCGATACTTTTTTTGACTTTATACGGCTTGATGACCGTGACATGATCCACACCAATCGCCCTGACGACTTTTTCGATGGATACTCTACCGTATCCTGCCATATTCAGCTTTTGCATGTCGACTCCGGGATTTGGCTGGTGGCCGGTCATTGCGGTGGTGCCGTTGTCAAGAATAACCAGAGTGAAGTTGTGCTTATTATAAACGGCGTTGATAAGCCCCGGTATTCCGGAATGAAAGAACGTGGAGTCGCCGATAAAGGCAATGACTTTTTTATCCGTAACCTTGGAAAAGCCACCGGAGGTGCCGACGGAAGATCCCATGCATATTAGAAAGTCTGCCGCGGACAATGGTGGCAACAATCCCAATGTGTAGCAACCAATATCTGATGGAAAGATTGTCTCCATACCTTCGGTTGCCTTGCGAACCTCATAGTAGGTTGCCCGGTGTGAACACCCGGCACACAGTGTGGGCGGACGCTGGGGGACCGGCGGGACATCTGACAGATCGGGCACTTCTGAGGGGGCATGGGAGATCTCGAAAAATTTTGCAATGCATTGCCTGACCTGAGCCGGATCGTATTCATACAACCGGGTAAACAATTCTTTTGACTTACCTTTGATTGGCAAGGTTAACCCTTCCTCCTGGGCAAACGCTTTCACAGCTTCTTCCATATAGGGTTCACCTTCTTCGACGACTAGAACTTTTTCACAATCCTTTAAAAAGCCTTTGATCAGCTTCGGGGGCAGCGGGTGTGAGAAACCCAGGCGCAGGACTCTGATCTTGTCTCCAATGTTTAATTCGTCGATGGCATCACTAACATAGTTATAGCTGACGCCGTTGCAAATAATACCCAAGCTACCTTTTCCTTCGATGAAATTAAATAGCGATGTTTCGGCAATTTCCTGGGCAGTGTCATAATTTTCAAGTAATTTGACATGTAATTTGCGAGCCACCGCCGGTACGGTTACCAGATTCAACGGATCCTTGATAAAATCGCCTCCAGGAACCCGTTTTTTGATTTCACCTAGTTCTACTACGCCGGTGGAGTGATTAATACGGGTGGTGGTTCTCAGTATAACCGGCTCTTTAAGCTTTTCGGAAAGATCAAAGGCATAGGGTACCAGATCCTTGGCTTCTGCCACGGATGAAGGCTCAACTAGAGGGAGTCCCGCCATTTTGGCGTAGTAGCGATTATCCTGTTCATTCTGGCTGGAAAACATGAACGGATCATCCGCAGATAGGATTACCATACCGCCTTTAACACCGACATAGGCTAACGTCATCAGTGCATCGGCAGCTACATTAACGCCCACGTGTTTCATCACGCACATGCTCCGAACCCCAGCGTTCGCTGCTGCGGCCGCCACTTCCATGGCGATCTTTTCGTTGGTACTGTATTCAAAATACAGATCGCTCTCTTGGGATATTTGGAAAAACTGCAGTGAAATCTCCGAAGAAGGTGTCCCCGGGTAAGTGCTGGTAAATGCAACACCTGCCTCGATGGCACCGCGGGCAATGGCTTCGTTGCCCAAGAGCAGCATTTTTTCGCCTGGATTATCTGCGAGTAATTTATGCATCATTCGTTTCCTTTTCCGTCAGCTTTCTTTCTCGTGTAAATGGTTTTATAAAGCTCGGGCCTTAACTGCATGCACCCCGTGCATCCTTTCTCATTTTCCGGATTAAACGGTTCCAGATGAACGTCAAGACCTATTTGCTCATACATTTCCACCATTTCCGACAATCGAGGTTCGTCATAGGTGGCCTTCTTTCCCCAACCTTGCTGTATCAGTTTTTCTTCCGGAGTCAACGACTTTACGCTCCTTTAAATTGTATCTTTTTACCGACATTTGACAACCCCTCCAGAGCATCTG
>JASFJP010000195.1:0-7890 GCA_050121225.1 Desulfobacterales bacterium | reverse complement strand
TTCTTTATGGAAAACCGGATGCCACCCGCGACGAACTTATCCAGGTCGCCAAAGCTGCCAATGCCCATGAATTTATCGTACGGTTACCGGAGGGGTACGAAACCGAGATCGGTGAACGGGGAGTTAGGCTCAGCGGGGGTCAAAAACAGCGTCTGGCCCTGGCCCGGGCCATCCTGGCCGATCCACGTATTCTGATTTTAGATGAAGCCACCTCTTCGGTGGATGCAGAAGCCGAGTTTTTGATTCAGCAGGCTCTGGAGAGAGTTCTTAAAGGTCGTACCTCCCTGGTCATTGCCCACCGTCTGAGCACGGTTCGCAACGCAGACAAAATCATCGTTCTCGATCAAGGCCGCATCGTTGAAAGCGGCAAACACGAAGAGTTGCTGCAGCGCGACGGTCTTTATAGTCAATTGTATCAGAGACAAATGCAAATAGCTGTGTAGAAGTAGATTATAAATACTTCTGAGCAAATCCAAAAAGCAACATCCCGACGATCACGGTTCCGCCCAGCGATTTGGTTAGAATGGCAAACACCATAGTTGGGATCGCGACGATGAACTCCGGCCGCCTGAAATCAACCGATCCGGTGGCACTGTCGGTGAACAGTGCCGGTAATAATATGGCACTTAATATCGCCACCGGAATGAAATCCAGCCACTCAACCAGCGACGGAGGCAGATTTCGTTTGGTGAGATAACATAAGGATTATCTGTTGCCTTTATTTATGTGGGCTACCGGATTTTTGAAGCTACATGGCATCAAGGCCGCACACTTTCCGCACACATGGGTGGATTTGGGTAGATCGGATAAATGCTCTAAATTATTACGATTATCATTGAGTCGATCCCAACAGCTCCGCCGCTCAAATCCAGATTCGCTAAGGGCTTCCACCGGGCAGGCCTTTATGCACTGACCGCATTCTTTGCCGGCTTTTAACAAACAGGCTTCCTCGGTATCAATCAGTGGGTGATCTCCTAATTCTATTTCACTCACCAGACTTCCCAGCCGACCGGCGCATCCCACCGGTGTGATCAGCATATGGTGAACTCCAAACCGTCCCAGGTTCACCAGGTGGGCCAGGTGTTTATGAGACCAACGCGCCATCAATCGGGCTTCATCGAAGTTGTGTGTAGCCGGGGTAAGACCTGATTTGAAACCATTTTCAGTCAGTAAATCCCCCAGCGCCTGGCTCAATCTGCCGATAAGGTCATTGGTTTGAACATAGGCAATTCCCCAGTTCCTGCAGGGACGTTCACCCTTTTTGTTTTCTTGCACCAGTTCTTTTAGGAAGGGAATAAAGAACACAATCACCGATTTTGCGGTCGTTAAGAGATCCCGCGGGTGAAGATGATCATCCGCAGCGATTTGGGGTAATTGGTCAAATCGTGAATCAATCGGAGCTGTGGCCAACAAAGGCGTCTGCCACCAGCCATCGGTTCCCAGCCGAAGAGATTCGTCGTTTACAAATTCCGCAGCGAATTCGCGAAGATCATCAGCGGTTATCGTATTCGTCATAAGGGAATTTGTCTCCTTTCCTAATATGCTTGAAACATTTTGGCTCGATAGTCAATCAGAACCGGCGGATCTAATGGCTCTGTTCGTCTAAAGCGAACCATGCGCTATCTAGGGTGATTATTGATTTAATGCAAGTAAAGATTAGTTCTTTAGGGGTAAATTGCAGGAAAGCTGGGCAATCGGCTTTTGTTGAAATTCGGCGAATTCCATTATGGATTCCAATTCGACATCAGGATTGCCGCGAGCCAAACCGGCAAAAATCGAGAATTCAAAACATTCCACCGATGGATTTACAGTTTTCGCCGCCGATTGGATATTGACCAATCCGTTGTCTTGAAAATCCCGCGCAAATTCCTCCAGCATACGTTCGGCTTCATCCAGATCGGAAAAAGGGAGGACGGTACCGAATTGGTTAATGCTGCGTCGAGTGGAAAAACCGCCAACGGTGTTAAAATGTTTATTAATGTATGTACCCATGGCCCGGATGCTCTTCTGGGCGGCGGTGTGGCCTAAATTTTCCGCAATCACGTTGAGATCCTCAAGCGTAAAAAGGATGACAGCAAAGTTTTTGTGTGCGTGTTTACGGGCCAGATCGTTTTGATATCGGACCTTAAACTGGCGTTTGGAATGAAGCCCGGTCAATTCGTCTTGCAGGCTCAGAATGCTGGTGATAATTTCATCATAGAACGGATGGTCAAAATTATATAGCTCTTCCGGAGTACCCTGAAATACGAGGTCCTTATCATACAGAACAAGTACTCGATTAGATATAAAAAACACATCCGGGACATCGTGACTGATTAAAACGGCGGTGAATCCGAATCTCTTTTGGTATTCGGCGATCATTCCAAGAATGGCATTTCGTCGGATTGGGTCCTGGCCGGTGGTTAGCTCATCAAATAGGACGATCTGGGGCTCAGTAACCAGCGCACGTGCCAAGGCAGTGCGCTTCTGCATCCCACCGGAAAGCTCGGCAGGATACTTGTATGCAACTTCGCTAAGCTCGGTTTGCACAATGCGGTCCATTACCCTTTCGTATATTTGCGCTTTGCTCAGCTTGGTATTTTCACGCAGAGGAAGGGCAACATTTTCAAAAACCGTCAAAGAATCAAAGAGCGCATTGCTTTGAAACATGTAACTGATCTGACCAAGATGATCATTCCACTCGTGCCTGCGCATGTTTTCAAGTGGTTTACCGCGGATTAAAACACTGCCCTCATCCGGCTTCAACAATCCGATGATGTGCTTGAGCAGCACGCTTTTGCCGACACCACTTTTGCCAATGATGGTCGTGACCTCACCTTCATATATGGTAAAGTTTACCCGATCAAGAATGGTACGGCTCCCGAACCTTTTGGTCACATCTTTAAATTCGATTAGCGGCTCAGCGTTCATCGTCTACCTCAAAACGCGCATAGCATCAGGTGTTGCGAGCATAGAAGCTTCGCTCGAACAGTTTGCTGCTTTAAAAATTACCGAGATCTGTGCAGGGCCATTGACCGAAGAAATAGTGACTCAGTTTTCCATTCGTTAGTAATAAGCTTAATCATAAATTTGGATCAATCAAGGGATGCAAAATGAGGCTTAGCGGTGAATAACTTGTCGAAATTCTGCTATAGCCGCCCGGAATAATGCTTGACATCATGGGCTGATTTATAACATTTGGGTTTATGACAAATTTTGTGTCTTCGAGGTTAAAAAAGTTTTTCCTAAAAATTCAAGGCAATCACAACTATGACTATGTAGAAAATGTAGAGGCAATAATGAAAGGTGAAACCTTAAAGGACTGTTTTGCGGAATCCTTTTCAACCCAACATGACAAAACGGCTTTGACGTTTCTGAGGGAAGGCAAAGTCGAAGCAGAGCTCTGCTATCGTGAAATGGATCATGATTCAAACCGGATGGCTAATAGTTTTTTAAATTTGGGAGTCGAAAAAGGAGACAGGGTTATCCTGTTCATCAAAAAATCATTGGTTTTTGTAGTGGTTCATATTGCACTTCAAAAGATAGGTGCAATTGCGGTTCCTTTGAATCCGGGTTTCAAGAAATCTGAAATGGAATATTTACTTCAGGATGCAGAGGCGAAGCTTATCCTGTCAGAGGCTGACACCATCAACCTTATTGGGGAAATCGATCCGAAGCTTTGCAGCTTGGTTATCGATACCCAAAAAGCGTATCAGGAGATTGATTTTTTCCGATCCGGCTCTGAACGACCGCCTGGGATTGACATCACACCCAATGACGCCGGGCTCATTATCTATACCTCGGGCACCACGGGGAAACCGAAAGGAGCTGTTCTCACCCACAAAAATCTGATTCATGATGCTCAAAATATTATAAAAATTTGGGAGATTGATGCATCAGATGTGCTCTGTCATGCCCTTCCTTTGTTTCATGTACACGGTCTGTGTTTTGCCTTGCACACCTCCTTAATCGCCGGCTCCCATGTGCTGATGTTGGACGAATTTTCTCCTAGCCAGGTCGTCAACGTTTTGAGTCAAAAAGAAGACCCCTTGGTCTGTTCAGTATTTATGGCCGTACCCTCAATGTATGGGAAATTAATGGATGCAATCGGAGACAAAAAACTGGATTTCAGCCACATGAGATTGTGGACTTCCGGCTCGGCACCGCTTTGGGCCCAGGATTTTGAGCGCATCCGTGATGTGTTTGGTAAGGAACCCGTCGAACGCGAGGGAATGTCCGAAACGGGGATGAATTTTTCCAATCCCTTAAGAGGGCAACGAAAACCTGGGTCTATCGGGATACCGCTACCCGCGCTCGAGGTGAGAATTGTAAATCCTGAAACAATGGAGGATGTGGAATCCGGCCAAACCGGTGAACTTTGGCTGAAGGGCCCAGCGGTCACGACGGGTTATTGGCGCAAGCCCGAAGAAACGGCAAGTGCGTTTAAACAAGGCTGGTTCAGAACCGGTGATTTGGGTAATGTAGATGAAGACGGCTACTATTACCTTAGCGACCGCATCAAACACATTATTATTTCGGGCGGAGAGAATATCTCACCCAAAGAGGTTGAAGGTGTGATCAATCAGGTTGAAGGTGTGGTTGAATCATCCGTGGTGGGTATTGCGGATAAAAAATGGGGTGAAATGGTTGTCGCTGCGGTAGTTAAAAAACCAGACATCAGCGTCGATGCGAACCAAATTAAAGAACACTGTAAAAAACATCTTCACAACTGGAAATGTCCCAAAGCGATCACTTTTGTTAACGAGCTTCCAAGAAACACCATGGGGAAAGTGCTGAAAGAAGAAGTAATAAAAATGTTTTAGCTGTTTAGGTAATAATGCCAGAAAATCATCGCCGCAACAGCCCGCCAGGGTTTCCAAAGTTCACTCATTTTTTCAAGCTCTTTTAGGGTGGGTCGTGAATGGAGACGCTTTACGCGTTGAACTGCAGCAGCCAGCGCGAGATCTCCATTGGGCCAGATGTCGGCACGCCGAAGGGCCGTTAAAAGATAGATGTCGGCTGTCCAGCGACCAATTCCGGTTATTTTCAGCAATTCAGTCCGAGCCTGATTATCGTCCATCATCTCGAGTTTATTTAAATCCAGGGACCTATTAATGATTCTGTGCGCCAGATTCCGGCAGTAGCGCTTTTTCTGACGGCTAAAACCAATTTGCCTGAGCGTATCGGCGTCAAGTTTTAGAAATTCGCCTGGAGTTAGTTCCACAATAGATTGGCTGAGACGATCGAAAACAGCTTTTGCGGAGGCGAGAGACACCTGCTGTTCTAAAATAATATAAACGAGAGCTGCAAATCCGGGCTCACGCATCCGAAGGGGAGGCGGACCCAGTGTTGATAGGATATTCTCGATATCCGTATCTCGTTTTTTTAGGGATGCAAGTGCCTGCTCAAACACTTGTTTTGTAATAGGTATAGCTTGCATGCAATAACACTTTTTAAGGAAGCCGAATAAGAATAGAACTGTATAAGCGCCGCCTGGCCGCGAGCGTCCAGTCTGATCGTAGAAGTAACTTTGGCAATGAAGTTTCACACGATGCTGCGTCTAGGCGGCTGAAAACAGTGCCGCCTGGACTTGTAACCTCCAATGAACAAGAGTAACCCTAAACGGTAAACCTTGAACCTGTGAACGCTTACCCTAGATTGACCTCTGCTTTTCTTTTTAACGCTTTCAGTCCGTAAGGACACACTGCCGGACAGATTCCACAATTGTGACCATTGTGGTATTGGAGGTAGTGTTCTTTTTTCCAACGATCACAGGCCTCAACATCCAGTATCTCCTCGCGCCGGAATCCTGCTGACCAGGCATTGCCCGTTAGTGCCCTCGCGGGGCATGCATCAACACAATGCATGCATTGTCCGCAGAAGCTGCGCTCAATAGGTGGGCCACAGGGAAGCATCATGTCGGTAAAGACCGTTCCCAGCCGCACCCACGAGCCGAACTTGCGGGTAATAAGCTGGCAATGGCGCCCGATCCAACCTATTTATGTTTTTCAAATCAAAATTGATCTTATACCTCATTTGAAGTTACATATTCTGACAAACGCTCTAACAACGTGTCAAGGAAATAGCCCTTTGGACTATTTCCTGTTTTCATATTCTCCTGGTTTCGTGATGCGTTTTTTTTTATTTATTTCACGAATTACTCCATCGCTTTAGAATGGAGCCAAGTGTTGATTAAAAGCGAAAAACAAATACGTTTGCTTTTTGAAGAAATTTTGGTGATAACGCATCCATGACCCAAAAAAGCAAACACCAAAATGTTGAAAAAGTGATCACCACCACATGCTCATATGACTGCGGTGCGCGGTGTTTGCTGCGGGTGCATTTGGCCGGCGGTAAAATTTCCCGGATTACAACAGACAAAAGCCGTGAATTTGGCTTAAACGCCTGCATCCGGGGTTTATCCCAAAAACATGTCGTCTATTCTCCGCAAAGGCTGACACAACCGTTAAAAAGAACCGGAAAACGAGGCAGCGGTCAGTTCGAACCGATGTCGTGGGATGAGGCGTTGGAAACGATTGTCGCTGAATTGACACGCGTTAAAGAGAAGTGCGGACCTCAATCCATTTTTCTGATGGATTACTACGGCAACGAGAGTGCCTTGCACGGAACTAGACATGCCGCCCAGCGTTTTTTTAAGCTATTCGGGGGGTGTACCCGAGTTTGGGGCAGCACGTCTATGGAGGGCGCCGGCTTTGCATCCCGCACCACGTTAGGAACCGGGTATACAGGCAACAGCCGCGATAATCTACTTTACGCTGATTTGATCATTTTGTGGGGTTGGAATCCGCTGGTTTCACGTTTCAGCCCCTATACCGCCTTTTACCTTTCATTGGCGAAAAAAAAAGGAATTAAAATCGTCTCCGTAGATCCGCGTTTAAGCCGTTCGACCAGATCCTTGGCAGAAAAATGGATCCCGATCAAACCCGGAACCGACACTGCCATGCTGATTGCAATGGCTTATGTCATGATTTCCGAAAATTTATACGATCACGATTTTGTCGAGCAGCATACATTTGGTTTTGAGCAATTTCGATCCTATGTCATGGGAGAAAATGACGGGACACCGAAGACCGCCGAATGGGCAGCAGAAATAACAGGTGTTCCGGCTATCGATATTCAAACGCTTGCCAGGGAGTATGGCGCCCGCAAACCGGCCGCGCTTTGCACCGGATGGGCACCAGGACGGACCGCATACGGCGAACAGTTTCACCGTGCCGCCATAACTCTAGCGGCAATGACCGGAAATATCGGAGTTGTCGGTGGCCAGGTTGCCGGCGGAACCGATCGCATGGATTTGGGCAATCTGGCGGTATCTTTTCCAGAGTTACCGGATCGTTTTCCGGCGGTAAATGTAGCCGAAGTTTTTGATGCATTACTCAAAGGTAAATCCGGTGGTTTTTCAAGTGATTATAGGCTGTTGTATATTGTGGGCTGCAATCTGTTAAATCAATTTCTGAACATAAATAAAGGCGTCAGGGCGTTGCAAGCTTTGGATTTCATTGTCGTTCATGAGCTGTTTATGACACCCACCGCCCGCCATGCAGATGTCGTTCTACCGGTTTCCCATTTTTTTGAAGAAGAGGATATCGGTTTGCCCTGGCTCGGCGGCCCTTACTATCTTTACATGAACCAGGTTATTGAACCCTCAGCCGGTGTGCACTCGGATTTAGCCATTTTCTCGGAGTTGGCTGCCCGCCTCGGATTGGATAACTATAATTCGAAATCTGACCGGCAATGGTTGAACGCATTTGTATCCGCGACACCGGAGCTTCCGGAGTGCGCAGAATTCAAGCGCAAGGAGGCCCATCGAATAAAACTCAAAGAGCCATGGGTAGCCTTTCGCAAGCAAATAGAGGATCCGGAGCCGAACCCATTCTCGACGCCGTCTGG
>JASFJP010000194.1:0-7891 GCA_050121225.1 Desulfobacterales bacterium | reverse complement strand
GAAAGCGGCGCGTTAATTTTGTCGGATATTGAATTCTCGATTGTCAACGAGTTGTCAGGCACCATAAGATCCAGAGAATTCCCAAGCATGGCGAGTTTTACGGCAGTATAAAGGGGATCTGTGGCCTCGTTAACTGTCTTTTTCAGGTAAGGATACAACTTTAGAATCCGCTGATTCTGATTTGATTTTTCCAAAAACAAAGGATCGGGATCGTCGGTTCGCTTTACAATTTTATTCCATACATCTTCTATAATCTCCGGATTGGTGATATCCCAGTTCAAACCCCGAAGGGCTGGAATTTCCAAAATTTCCGTATACAGTTCTTTAATCACATCTTCAGCCAACGCCATTTTTCGGATGGCCGAAATAGACATTCTCAATATGCAGGCAATACAATCCGGTTTAAGCAGCATTCCACCTCCATTTAACTAGTATGAAATTATCACTTTTCCAGGGATGAATCCGGTATGAATTGGGGCCGAAGAATGTTGCCGCCATGCACAATTCATCCTTCCAATTTAAAAGGGCATTCCCCGAAATCATTGGAGAATGCCCTTTTAATGTCGAAATGGTAGACTAAACCACAATGACATTCACGGCAGCAGGGCCTTTTTTGCCTTCCTCGATATCAAAGGTTACGCGATCGCCTTCATTGAGAGTCCTGAAACCGGATGAATTGATGCCGGTGTGATGCACAAAAACATCCGGACCATCTTCCTGCTCAATGAAGCCATAGCCCTTGCTGCTATTAAACCATTTTACAGTTCCATTGGCCATAGTGACTACCCTCCTTCCTTAAAAATTTCATGGTTCCAAACTGCAGGTTGCCACAATGACAAATGAATCTTTCCTTCAGAACGAAACCGTCTCACCAATCAAGGACGGACCTTTATTGATCTATTAAATTATATTCGCTTTATTATAAAAATCAAGCTGATTATGTGATCAATTCGTCGAAATGGGATTTCGGGATATTATACTCAATCCGGAATTCTGAATAAAGACGACCCCATACCGGCTCGTTTTGCTGTCTGTGTCTGAGCCATCCATAACAACGGAAGAATCAAAATATTTAGATATCAGTTTCTTATAAGCATATTTGTTTATATGGTCAATAAGTATTTAAAATCATCTCATTCATCATCTTTGCACTGATCGTAGCAAACGCCGCATCGTTGATGTGATGATCCACTTCAGAAATTTCAATTTGAGAATTCAGAATTTCCCTTAGTTTTTGAACAAAAACTTGATTCATATCCGGATCGTATAAAGGACCGCCTTGTTTGTCCGCTTCAGACCAGCCTCTGGTTGGAATCAACACTTTTATGTTGCTGGGATCTTTATTCAGCTTTTCAGCGAGCTGGTTGGCAAGCAACGCGGTTTCATCGGTGCTTAGTCGTATTGCCGAGCGAAAATCATAAAAGAAGATCTTACGGTTTTGGTATTCTTTAGGCACATTATTGCGCGTGAACTCTAAAACGGCACAGTCTAACCCGCCGGGAACCACCAGCCTGGGAACTGATCTACCGGCTACAGGTTCAAAACGCTCGGGGCCAATACCACCGCAGTAACCATTTTTCAGACTATCAGCCAGTTCGTGAGTTGCAAAATCAAGTATTCCGTGAAAATAGCCTTCGTCTGCCAGCTCTTCCATAGCCATTCCCCCGGTTCCATTCGCATGAAACGCGATGACTTCATATCCTATTGATTCCAAGGCATGTCGTGTGGCTTCAGCCCCTTCCGTAATGAAGCCGAAAAAGGGAAGGGCGATGCGTTTTTTTTCTTTCTCGGGTGCCCATTGGCTTTGAACCATTGCGCCAATAGCGGCAGCCGCTTGGTCCAGTATTTTCCCTGATATGCTGTTGACGCCCAAAAGATCCACGACGCTGTGAAACATCACAATGTCTTTGGTTCCAACGATGTTGGACATATCTCGAGACGCAACTGTGGAAATCATAACTTTAGGGATTCCAAGCGGGAGTTCATGCATGATGGTGGTGCAAATATGGGTTCCAGTACCGCCGCCGGCAGATATGATGCCGCAAATTTCACCTTCTTGATATAGTCGATTGATGATGATTCTGGCTTCCCGCAGCATCGCGTTGATCGCATTATCGCGATCTTCGTAGAGCGGACGGTTATTTTGAGTCATCGACTTGAAAAGGTCATAATCTAGCTCTACCGGGGGGGCGTGCTTGGTCCCGACGTTTACGGTCAATGCCCGCAGTCCTCTTTGCTCGATACGTTCTTTGAGAAACATATGCTCCTCTGATTTAGAATCATATGTTCCCAATACAGCAATGGCAGATATTTTTTCCATACGCGGCCTTTTTATACAGAACGACATAAATCATTGCGCACACAGACAAAGCGTTCTGCATGATTGAAACTATGCGGTAGATTTAAAATCAACAATTCAAAGGGAGAATACGCAATTTACTATGACGCTGTGTATAGATCGTGTTAATCTGGATTACACCGGTTGCAATCTGAAAAACGTATCTTGTTGCCACACCAGTGGTGCCTGGCCGAGGTCTTCCTGGTTCACAACGCGACCGATAAAAATACGGTATCCCCTGATGTCGTGACTGCTTTCTACTTCACACTCCATCCAGGCTGCAGAACCCACAGGAATGGGGGCATTGCTGGATTTTCCGGTTTCGGTTTGAATGGAGAATTTCTCGAATTTGTCGAATTCCTGGCCTTTGATGCTCCCGACTTGTATCGCCAGTTGCTTGTGGTCTGCTCCGGCGATAACCAGGGTAAATTTTCCGGATTGATCGATTAATCTCTCAGTTAGATGCTTTTTGGCAACACTGATGACCAGCAGAGGCTCCTTTTCCGACACAAACATTGCCGTTGCGGTCATGATATCGCGCTCCTTGCCATCAGCGGTGCTTACAAACACAACCGAGCATGGCAGCCAGTAAAATACATTATTTTCTCTAGCCATAATAGATACCTTTCCCTTTAAATTTTGGTTTTGAAAACCATGGTTCAGATTACATTAATATAAAAATCATTAGTTTGTAAACTGCAAATAATTTGACATGAGCTATGCTATTTCTATAGATTGGAGTAGAATATGAAACAATGGATCAAAATTGAACGAATTCCCGGTCCTCTGGCGTCCTCTTATGATAAAGCCACCCGAATGGTGATTGAAACATATTACCGGCAGGTAGCTGAGGAAATCGTTTCACGATGTGATAAGGGCGTTATTCTTGATCTTGGCACCGGTCCGGGCTATTTGCCGATTCAAATCGCCAAAAGAGCACCGCAACTCAAGATTGTCGGCGTTGACCTGAGCCGCAAATTAATTCAACTGGCAAAGGCCAACGCTCACATTGCGGGTTTATCCGATCAATTAACATTTGAGGTTGGCAATTCCGCGAGCTTACGTTTTGATGACGGTTCCTTTGACATGGTCATCAGCACCGGAATGCTTCACTCGTTAAAAAAGCCGATCAGCGTCATCCAAGAGATTCATCGGGTTTTGAGAAATGACGGAGAGGCCTGGATCTACGATCCCGCAAAAGTTGCCTCCCAGGTTGATCGAAAAAAGTGGAGGGCTTCTCTCACCCTTCGAGAGCGGTTTTTTTTATGGCTGTTTAAGCAGGTCGGCCTGCATAGACCCATAGCAACCTACAAGCGAAGCCAGGTGATACCTATGGTCAAAGCAACCGATTTTGTAAAATACTGGATTGAAGAGCGCGAGAATGAAATACGAATCAAGTTGTGGAAATAGATGCACAATGGGAATGGTAATAATCGGAAAAATCGTCAGCGGGGTAAAACAAGGGGCGTTCTTTACCCAATTGGATTGGGTTCAAGAACAGTGTCTAGAAAAATTAGGATTTGAGCCCTATCCGGGCACGCTGAATCTTGAGATTGCCGAAGAGAAGCTATCCATTGTTGATGCATTATTGCAAAGAAACGGTATCGACCTGATTCCTCCAAATTCGAATTTTTGTTCGGGTCAAGCAGTTGCCGTTTCGGTTGGTGGAAATCCGGCGGCGATTGTCTTACCAGCTGAGGAAGTAAGGATTCATGCAAAGAATGTAATTGAGATCATTTCGCATTTAAAATTGAAAGATGCGTTGAACGTTGATGATGGGGATTGTGTAACCCTGAAATTGGAGGCTCCTGCCGAAAAAGATTAAAACCAATCTCGAGGGATCCTCCGCGTTACAGGGTGTTTCTATTTGCTGTATTTATCTTTGAGTTTGCGGTGAAGGATTTTGCCGGTCGGTGTTCTAGGCATATCGTCTTGCTCGATAAAAATCACCTCCTTTGGCCGTTTGAACCCAGCGAGCTTCTCTTTGCAGCAAATCATTATATCTTCCTCACTGATCGTTTCTTTATCGGTGCCGGGTTTGGTAATAACGACCGCGGTGACTTTTTCCCCCCACTTCGCATCCGGGAGACCTACGACGGCGCAATCAAAAACGCATTCATGACTGCCGACGACCTCTTCTATTTCGCTCGGATAGACATTTTCACCACCGGTAATGATCATGTTGTCTTTGCGATCGACGATGTAGTAGTATCCCTCTTCATCGCGTTTGGCCATGTCTCCGGCCGAAAACCACCCGTCTCGAAATGCACTGGCGGTTTTTTGCGGCAGCTTGTAATATTCATCAAACAACATGGGTCCCCGGGAATAGAGTTCGCCCACTTCTCCAATTCCAACCTCTTCACCGTCGGCATCGAGGATTTTGACAAAGTCCGTACCCAATGACTCAAAACCGATGGAATTTAGCTTTTTCATTTGGTCTTCGGGCTTTAGTATCGTAACAATGCCGGCCTCCGTGGATCCGTACCCTTCATAAAGTTCAACACCAGGGAAAAAATCCATAATGGCCAGCTTCATGCTTTTTCGCACCGGTGCCGACGAACAGAGCAACTTGCGAATCGATCCGACATCCCGCTTGCGGGCGTCCTCGGGAGCGTTTAAAATGAGGTTGTAGTGGGTTGGGATCAGCGAAATAAATGTAATCTTCTCGCTTTCCACAATATCAAGAATTTCCGCGGGATTGAAGGAACGTGCCGGATGTATGTAGACACTTGCGCCGATATAAATAAAGGTGAAGGTAAAGAATGTCGAGTTGATGTGACACAGGGGCATGACATTCAGGCAATAGTCGTGCTCATTGAATCCGAAATCAATGCCATTAATCAGATAGAACGCTATGTGCGATTCGTGCGAACGAATAACCCCTTTGGGTTTTCCGGTGGTTCCAGAAGTGTAAATCAGGATCCAGGTGTCTTGAGGGTTTATCTCAAGGGTCGGTTCGGCCTCCGAGGAATTTTTTATGAATTCTTCATAGGGTCGATAGCCGTCTCGCTGTTGGCCGACTATAATGTAGTGATCCGGGGTGATTTTCTCCAAATTAGCCCTGATCGGGTCGACCGTTGAGGTAAATTCATCGTGCACAATGAAGGCTTTGGCGTCGGAGTTAACCGCGATGTATTCCACCTCCGCGCTGACCAGACGGAAATTGATCGGTACAATGATAATTCCGGTTTTGGCGGCAGCCAAAAATATCTCAACGATTTCAATGCTGTTTTCAAGCAAAACAGCAACCTTATCGCCTTTGATTAGACCCAGCGCAAGTAGGCTGTGGGACAATTTGTTGACGCGACGATTGACCTCCGGGTAGGTAAAACCGCGCGTGCTGTCTTTCAATGCTACGGTTTTTGGAAACTTTTTTGCATTTATCTTGAGTTGTTGACCCAGATTCAACCATGCAGCCATGGTGAGCCTCCTCTTTTAGAGCTGATAGTCGTTCGCTCATAGCTGACCAGCAAATTGTATTACCTTAATTTGAGGTATTATGTCCTATCAGACGTAAGCTATACACTAATCCTGGCATCCACGGCAACCACGTGATCCCCATTTGCTATCAGGGGATTCAAATCCATTTCCTGGATCGCCGGAAGATCGGTGAGCAGTTGCGAGAGACGCTGAATGATCTCGATCAGTTTTTCCCTATTCACCCCCTTCTGTCCACGAATACCCTCCAGCAACGGTGCCCCTTTGATCGATGCAATCATCTCCGCCGCTTCACCTGATGCCACCGGCGTAAGACTGAAAACGACATCCTTCATAATCTCCACATAGATACCGCCCAGACCAAACATAAGGGCATGTCCCAGTCCTTCTTCGGCCTTGGCACCCATAATCAATTCTAGTCCCTCGGGTATGTATTTTTGCACGAAGAACCGCAAATCTTTAGCTGAAATGGCTTTTCGCATCGATTCAACAGCCGCCGATACGGCAGTGCCGTCCTGAAGATCAACTGCTACGCCGCCCATGTCGCTCTTATGAACCACGGATTCAGCATCGGCCTTGATAACCACCGGATAACCAATGTCGTTGGCAGCGTTCAGGGCTTCTTCAGCATTGGCGGCCATGCGCCAGTCGGCCACCGGGATGTTGTAGGCCGACAGGATAGCGTACACTTCTTCGGCGCCAAGGCTGGATTTACCGGCGGATTTGGCAACATCAAGGATTTTTTTTGCGGCAGATAGATCGACGTCGGTAAATGCCTTGACCTCTCCGATGCTTCGACTGCGGATTTTATTGTATTGCACCAACGCGGACATGGCACGGGCTGCTTCACCGGGCAACGCGTAGTACGGTACGCCGCCGTCCTGCAGGATCTTAACAACTTCTGTCCATTGGCGTCTGTCTGTCATGAGATTGCAGACGATGGGCTTTTTTTGTTGCTTGCTGACTTCGACGATTTCTTTAGCGATGCTTTCATTGTCGACAAAAAAGGGCGTGACGAAGTTGACGAACACACAGTCGAAGTTGTCATCCTCCATCATGGCATCCAGGCATGACCGGTAATGCGACGCCGGGCCGGTGGCCAGGACATCCACCGGGTTGTTCACGGAGGCTTCCGGAAACAGGGCTTCGGTGAGAACCGTTTGGGTCTTTTGTGAAAGCGGCGGAAGTGTCAGCCCGGCCGCCACCATGACATCGGTAGCAATCACCGCAGGACCTCCGGTGTTGGTAATAATTCCAACCCGGTTACCTGTGGGGACCGGTTGCGAGGCAAATGCAGCCGCAGCTTGAATCAACTCCCCTTCATCTCTGAAGGATAAAATGCCGGCTTTTTTAAAGATTAAGTCAGTGGCGATGTCCTCTTTGGCCAAACCACCGGTGTGAGATGCGGCAGCTCTAGCACCTTCCATAGTGCGGCCGGCCTTCATGGCCAGAATAGGCTTTTTGGCGGCCACTTCCTTGGCCACTTTCAGGAATGTGGTGGCATCTCTGAGTCCTTCGACATAGGTGACGATAACGCGGGTGCCGTCGTCATCTCCCAGATAGCGTATGATATCGGGGATGGTCACATCACAGGCGTTGCCGTTGGAGGCGTAAATGCGGGTGCCCACCCCCATCTGGGAGAATGCCTGGTGGATGACTTCGGCGACCCCTCCGCTGAGAGCAACAATGGAGATAAAGCCCGGATCCGGCATGGTGAAGGTAAAATTGGTATAAGACCGGACGTCGGGATCGGTGTTGATGACTCCCTGGCAGTTCGGGCCCATAACACGGATGCCGTATTTTTGGGCTGAAGCCAGAAATTCTTTTTCAATGGCTTCCCCTTCGGGACCGATTTCGGAAAAGCCGCCGGAGTTGATAATAACATTTTTAACCCCCTTCTTTCCGCAGTCCTCCATGGCCTGGGGCACGAATTTGGCAGGGATCACCATGTGAACGACATCGATGCCATCGGGACAATCCATAATTGACTTGAAGGCTTTAATCCCCCGGATTTCGTCGGCTTTGGGGTTGATGGGATAAATCTCCCCTTTGAACCCGAAGTCGATTAGATTCTTGATCACCCGGTTGCCGATGGATAATTCTTTGGAGGATGCA
>JASFJP010000193.1:0-7893 GCA_050121225.1 Desulfobacterales bacterium | reverse complement strand
CACCTGTGAATCCTGCCATACGGCGACGCCTCATAAAAGCGGGACAAAAGTGAATGATCATACAGATAAAGTTGCCTGCCAAAGTTGTCATATACCAAAATTCGCGAGGGTCAACCCCACCAAGATGTCTTGGGATTGGTCTAAGTCCGGTAAGCTAAAAGACGGTAAAAAATACAAAACCAAGGACGAATACGGTAAATTCGATTATATGTCCATCAAGGGTCAAATGAAGTGGTCGAAGAACGTTACGCCACAATATTACTGGTACAATGGTGCGATTAAATCCGTGACCGCCAAGGATAAAATCGACCCATCGGGCGTGGTAGAAGTTTCCTGGCCCGAAGGTGATCGGAAAGATATCAACTCACGAATCTATCCCTTCAAAGTCCACCGCGGGAATCAACCGTATGATAAAGTGAACACTTCGTTACTGATGCCACTGCTTTCTGGAAAAGATGGATACTGGAACACACTCGACTGGAATAATGCCCTCAGTATCGGCCAGCAGACCATGGGATTGCCATTCTCTGAAGAATTTGATTTTGTCGAAACCACATATGTGTTTCCAATAACACATATGGTGGCACCCAAAAAGAATTCCCTGTCCTGCACGGAATGCCATTCTAAGACAGACAGCCGTTTGGCAAATTTGAAAGGATTTTACATGCCGGGACGTGACGGTTCTAAGATCATCAACTATGCCGGGTGGGGTATTGTCCTCGCCAGCCTGATCGGTGTATTAATCCATGCTTTAGGAAGGATAGTCAGTAAAGGCAACGGGCGCAGGAAGGATTAATCGATGTCAGTTAGAGCGTTTGTCAGAATAACGGTCAGATAAAGAATATCTACCTTTGGGATTGTTCACCTCTAAATGATTACTCCCGGACGAGCTGTCATCGCGCACACCAGAGCGATAATCAACGGCTGGGAGGTAGTTGAAGATCAAGCCGCTGTCGAAGATTGGGAAATCAAACTCAACAGAAATATGAGCAAGCGTGAGGAGCAGACCCCTAAACCCCATAAAAAAAAGCAGAGCCATATCAGGCTCTGCTTTTTTAGTACTGGCGGTTATTTTCTCTGCGAAAATTTTTGATTAAATTTTCCGAGGTTGAGCCAGTTTTAACCTTGCTCCCCCAAATGCCGTTATTTTCAATCGGAAGTCTTCACTTCGTTTTGGAAGCCCGGCAGAAAAGATGCACGCACATCCGAGAAGCATGTTAATTTCTACAGATCTACACATACAATATTAGTGCCAACTTTATATTTTTTTTAAATAACTTTAATATCAAATAGTTACAATGATTTCAAAAAAACGTTGCGTATTTTTAAAAAGAAAGAAAGTGTCAAAATTTCGTCAATTCAGCATTTGAGTCTTACGTGCAATTCAATTCAAACCGGTATCACGCATCATCCTCAGTCTCCAGTCGCTTCGTTTTAAATAGTGAAAATCCAGATCTGTTCCCGTTCAAGATAAAGAATTCCGACAAAGTTATAGTTCTACAATTTTTTTATTGACTTCAAACAAAGTTTGGTATAACTAACTTTTTAATATTTCTTAACAGCTATGCAACCCAGTGTAAGGAGACGATCTTTCAGGTGCGAATCAACTTGCGCAAAATGCACGATAACCAATTGGGAACGATCGCGGCCATAAAGGTGACCGGTAATCTAGGTCGCCGTATCCGGGAGATGGGATTGGTACCGGGAACGGAAATCAAGATTCAAGGCCGTGCTCCGCTGTATGATCCCGTGGCATTGAGGGTACGAGGGGCCACAATTACTCTGCGAAACAATGAAGCCGATTATATCGAGGTGGAGGTCACGGAATAATGCGTGCGACAGTCGCTTTGGCCGGTAATCCAAATTCCGGCAAAACCACTTTGTTTAATGAATTAACCGGTGCCCGGCAGCATGTCGGCAATTATCCGGGGGTGACCGTCGAAAAAAAGGAAGGTACCTACACAGGTAAAGATTTTCAATTGCACGTTGTTGATCTCCCCGGAACGTATTCGTTGACAGCCTATTCTTTAGAGGAAGTGGTCGCCAGGGATTTCTTGGTGAATGAAAAACCGGAAGTGGTCGTCAACATTGTGGATGCATCCAATCTGGAGCGCAACCTGTATCTGGCCGTCCAGTTTTTGGAGATGGGCATTCCGGTCTGTATCGCCTTGAATATGATCGATGTGGCCAAGAAGCGGGGCATCGAGATACATGCCGACAAACTGTCCTCACTGTTAGGCGTGCCGGTAACACCCACTGTTGCACGCAACGGCAAGGGCAAAAAGGAGCTGATGGAGCACGCAGCCCAGATCATACAGGGCAAGAAGGAATTTCTTCCTCTCAAGATATCCTATGGTGGGGATGTGGATCGTGCGTTGATGGATATGGAAAATGAAATCCAAGCCAACAGCTTTCTGATTGACACCTATCCGGCGCGCTGGATTGCGTTGAAATACATGGAGAATGATGAACAGATTCTGGATAAAGGTAAAAAAACGAATCCAGAACTAGCAGCCGGGCTCGAAGAAATGGTAAAAAAAGTTTCCCGCCACCTTCAGGAAACCCTCGATACCTATCCGGAAGCCATGATTGCCGACCAACGTTATGGTTACATCAAGTCCATTCTCAAACAGGGAGTTATTTATCAAAAATACGATCAGAACCGGCTATATAGCTCAGACAAAATAGATAAAGTTCTAACCAACCGATTCTTGGGTCCCATATTTATGCTGGCGGTTATTGCCGGACTCTACCATCTTGTTTTTACCTACAGCGAAGTGCCGGTGGGTTGGGCGGAGCGCTTGTTTGGATGGTTAGGCCATGGAGTTTCCGCCCTTCTGCCGGATGGTCTTCTCAAGTCACTGCTCGTCTCAGGAGTAATCGACGGTGTTGGCGGGGTGCTGGGCTTTGTGCCGTTAATCATGTTCATGTTTTTTGGGATCGCGATTTTAGAAGATTCCGGTTATTTGGCTCGGGTTGCATTTATGCTGGACCGAATATTTCGCATCTTCGGTCTTCATGGTAGCTCTGTGATGGCCTTTATTGTCTCGGGCGGTATCGCCGGAGGATGTGCCGTACCCGGTGTGATGGCTACCCGGACGCTGAGATCTCCGCGCGAGCGGTTGGCAACCCTATTGACCGTGCCGTTTATGAATTGTGGCGCCAAATTGCCGGTATTCGCCCTTTTAATTGCTGCCTTCTTTGCCAAATATGAGGCCATGATCATGTTTATGATTACGATCGGCGCCTGGGCGGGTGCCCTGCTGGTGGCAAAACTCTTGCGGGTTACCGTGATAAAGGGTGCGTCCACGCCCTTTGTCATGGAACTGCCGCCGTATCGAATGCCCACGTTCAAAGGTCTGGCGATTCACACCTGGGAAAGAACCTGGCAGTACATCAAAAAAGCCGGAACTGTCATCCTGGGTTTTTCGATAATTCTGTGGGCGATGATGACCTTTCCTTCTCTTCCGGATTCAACGCTACAGAAATTTGAGATACAGCGACACGCTTTGCTGAATGCAGTGCCGCCTGCAATTGTCCATCAGTTGGAGAGTAACACTGTTGAAACCGAGCTTTCCAGAGAAGCTCAGAATTTAAAAAAACAGATAGCCAGATTAGATCTTAAAGAGGCTGAAGCACAGCTGAGAAACTCGGTTGCCGGTCGCATCGGCTCTGCCCTCGAAAAGGTGTCCCGGTGGGCCGGCTTCGATTGGCGCACGAACATCGCTCTAATTGGCGGGTTTGCGGCAAAAGAGGTCGTGGTTTCGACCCTTGGTACTGCCTATTCGTTGGGGGAAGCTGATTCCGAAAAAAGCCGCTCGCTGTCTGAGACACTGGCCAATGACCCGAATTGGTCTCCCCTGGTGGCATTGGGTTTAATCGTTTTTACAATATTTTACTCCCCCTGCTTTGTGTCGGTGGTATGTATCTCCAGGGAATCCGGATCCTGGAAATGGGGGGCTTTTGCGGTTGCATTTAACACATTACTGGCTTTTGGTTTGGCCGTTCTTATTTTTCAAATTGGATCAGCGTTGGGTGCCTAAGTTAAATGGAAAACATAATTGTCATATTGTTAGTCGGCCTTGCAGCCGCATATATCGGTCGCGTTTATTATAAAAAGTACAAAAAAAGCAACCAGTGCAGTTGCGGCTGCAACACTTGTCCGACGGATGCAAACTCCTGTGAGTTTCCTGATGAGCGGGAGAAGTATTTACGTGATCCAAACGAAAAATTGGAAAATCAGCAAACCGACTCATCGTAGCTGGTAAGGGACTGGTATGACCGGACCAGAAGGGCATGGATAAAATGGCAAAACCAAAAACACTGAGCTCCAACATGGAAGACTATCTGGAGGCGATTTATCACATTGCATCGGAGAAACAGGCGGCCAGAGCCAAAGATATCGCCGGAAGGCTTAAAGTAAATAAATCATCGGTAACAGGGGCACTGCGGTCACTTTCGGAAAAGGGTTATGTCAACTATGCTCCCTACGACATTATAACCCTGACGGCAGAAGGCGAAACATTGGCTAAAGATGTCGTTCGACGGCATGAAACCCTGAAAGATTTTTTTGTAAAGATCCTTTTGCTCGATGAACGAGACGCCGAGGAAGCTTCATGCAAGATTGAGCATGCCATATCGGATACCATCCTTGACCGAATTATCAACTTCGTTGAGTTCATGGAGATCTGTCCGCGCGGTGGGAAGGAATGGATAAAAGGATTTCGGCGCCACTGTGAAAACGGCGATACCGCCTTAAGATGCGCAACCTCTATTTCCATGTGTCTCGAAGATTTGAAAAAGCGGGAGCTGCTTATCCGCAACCGATCAAAAGAAGCGGTTTCATTAAACGAAATGAATCCCGGCCAACGAGGGAAGATCCTTAAAATTCGAGGTGGCCGTGGAATGAATAAGCAATTAGCAGATATGGGAGTATCATCTGGAAGCATAATCGAAGTAGAATCCCAGGCCCTGGAGGACACCGTTGAGGTGAAGGTGAGGGGATATCATTTGACTCTCACCAATGACGATGCGGGCAGGATTTCGGTTGAATTGCATCAATAAACGGACGAAAACTTTCCATGTCTGTTGCGAGGCCTCCATTGTTGGTGTCAAAAGTACTTTGCAGGGCGTAATTTTCGGATAGTTCCTTCAAACTCTCAAACCCGCTAGTACATAAACTCCGAACCCGATGATGACTCCGCGTGTGAAGAATCCGAGCTCCATAAGCGCTGGCTATGTTTCTCCATTGGAAAGCTGATTATGTAAGGACATGGGTTAGCTGACGGAAGGTTTGGGTAAGCGTTGAATGATATCCTTGAGTTTTTGAGAAAATTCTTTCGGAATCGGGTTGTCTTTAACTTCTTTGCAAATTGCGACGGTCTTTTTAAGCGTTTCCACGCATGAAAAACAGGCGACACAGTTTTTTATGTGCTTTTCGATGTCGGCACAAGTTAGCTGGTCCAATTCGCCATCAATATATTCTGATAGCTTCTCAAACATTTCCAGACAATGTTTATGGTCATGTTCATCACTCGTCATTTTCAAAATATCCTTTCAGCTTGTCTCGCAGGTAAAGTCGGGCCCGGTGAAGCCTTACCTTTACATTGGATGGTGATAGATTTAATATTTGTGCAGTTTCATCGGTACTAAATCCCTCGATATCCCGCAGCAGCATAATCACGCGATATTTTTCAGGCAGCGATAAGATCGCTTGATGAATCGAATGCGATAATTCTTCGTTGAGCAGCTTATCCAGCGGCATTAAAGCCCATTTAGGTACCTGGAACGGAACTTCGGCTTCATCTTGGGATCTGAATTCATCTAAGGACAGTTCTCTATCCGGTGCAAATTTTGACTTCCGCCGTTGTTTAATGCAGGTGCTGGCAGCCACCTTGTATAACCAGTTTTTAAATTTGGTTTCGTATCTGAAATCTTTTAAGTACCTGAAGACATTTAGAAATGTATCCTGAACCATATCTTCAGCGTCACCGGGATCCCGACACATCCGTAAGCTAAAGTTGTAGAGTTTCTGTTCATAGCGTTTGACGAGGTCATGGAACTTGTCGGACTGACCGGAATTAATGGCTTGAATCAGCTCAGAATCGTTATCTTTGACTTTCTTGCGGCTCTGATTTTTTATTTTCGTCATGGTTGCTTGTCACCTGACAAGAATCTTTCAGTCAGGTAGGAACTCCAAGTTTCGGCAGGATATACGCCTGGAGCAAATACCAGATGCCTATAACTGCCAAGATGATGACAATTTCTTTCATTGGTTTTCTCCTTTGCAATTCATACGCATTTATCGAGCGCTTGTCCACTTTTTTTTGAAAATGAGGCAGTACAGACTAACCAGCAAAAACGCCATTACCAACCCCAGGTGGCAAAGGTTTAAGGCGATGATGAATTCAGGTGAAAAAAAGAAGACGGGAAAATTTTTTACCACAAATAGAATGCCGGTGAGAACGATACCGGCAAGCAGAACTCCCCGCAGGTAACCGCTACGGGTAACTTTTATACGTTTACGCTGAAGTGCAAAATAGTCAAATATGAGATAGGATATCAGGGTTAAAAGCAGCACAGCTCCCAGATAGTGTACATAACGGGTCGTGAAAAAGTTGGCCAGCCATCCGAATCCCGGGATATCTGACATATAGTAGCGCTTATAAATCGGCATCTGTCCAAAACCGGTTAACGCCAAAAAGAGAATGTTGACCAGGTAAACGTACCGCACAATTCGGTCACTCATTGCTTTTGGATACAATCTGTCAAATCGATTCATTGGGTGCGCTCCTATCCATGTTTCTTCGTGTAATTGTATAATTTCCCGGCGGCCGCTGCCAATCCCGCCAGAGGAGCAATAACCATAGCAGCTGCAAGGTTGTTAGCATCGGCCATCGTATCTTCAACACGGTCCAGATGGGGTTTTCCCTTCCCCTTTTCAATGGCCCGATTCAGTTCTTCAAATGGTATCGGGGAAACGTAAATGGTGTTCGTTCCTCCGTTTTCGGTTGCGCCGTAGAGGTAGCCATTGATTTTTTTAACCAGCGTCTCGGCCTTTTGGATGATCTCGTCTCGGGGACCGATCGTCTGCACATCTTCAGGACAGGCTTCAACACAGGCCGGCAATTCTCCTGCAGCAACGCGATCATAACAGCGGTCACATTTAAACATGACGCCATTGCCGGCAAAATTCGGCAAAATATCCAGATACAGCCCAACGCCGGTTTGGCGTTGCGGGATATCCCAAGGGCAGACCTTGTTGCATTTGGAACCACCCAAACAAATATCAGGATCGATACGCGAGATACCATTTGTAAGCTGTTTGGCGGCTCCCCAAGGGCAAAGCTTCACACAGGGAGGATTCACACAGTGCATACAGCGTCGGGGAATCGTGATTTCCGTTTCTTCTCCATTAAGGTCAACCGTGGCATGTTGAATAAAGAGCCAGTTATACGGCGTTAAGCGCTCGCTAACCTCCTGTTTGTCCGACCAGTCGGAAATCTTGGCTCGGGATGGATACATTTTAGGGAAGGGTTTTTGGGGGTTTGGATACTTATCGGAATTTGCTTCAGAACAGGCGTCAACGCAAGCTCCGCAGCCGATACATTTACGAATGTCCAGCAAAGTGGCGAGCTGTTTTTTGTCTTCTGCGTCAGCCAGGGCTTCAGCCCCGGGTATGCCGGCGGCGACCAATCCAGCGGCGGTGGCAACCCCACCTTTCAAAAACGATCGTCTTGAAATCTCTTCTTCCAATTGAACCTCCTTTGTAATTGAAGATGAAGTTATACTTACTTAGAGCGTTTGTCAGAATAACGTTCCGATATCGGTGGTTTCGCCAGTCTTCTTTGGTTGATCAATAACCTCTATGGCTTGATTCAAACGCTCTAATAA
>JASFJP010000192.1:0-7968 GCA_050121225.1 Desulfobacterales bacterium | reverse complement strand
TTTCATTTTCCGGATACAAAACTGAACCTCGTAAATGCAGTCCAAATACCTCCGCATAGTCAAATAATTAGTTCCATCGAAGCAAACGAGATCGTTGTTGATAGGACAACGACTACACGCATGTTGATCGGTTTAAAAGTAGAAAGACCGTATAGCCTATCCTCGGATGAAGCCGCCCTGAAGGTATCTTTTCCCAAGATAATCGTCCTTCAAAATGTTATCGACATGCAAAAAGAACTGACAGAGAAAGAGAAGGAAACTGAGTTTGATAAAAACATCGTGCCGGTAGCGAATCAATTAAATAAGGTAACAGCAACTTCTTTCAAAAATAATATCATCGTCAATCTGGAAGCCGATGGAATCATAAAAAACTACAATTCATTTGCAATTGAAAATCCGGCTCGAATTGTATTTGACGTTTACAACCTCAACAGCCCTTACAATACAGAGCAAATAATTACAGTTGAATCTGAATGGGTGAAACAAATACGCTACTTCACATATTTGAACAAGATTAGATTGGTGCTCGATACCTATAACCGCTTTTTAACGAGATATTCCTCCTATCCAGTAGATACCGGTCTGATTATTTATATTGGCCAGAATCCCAAAACTTCGAATAAAGCGAATTAAACTTATAGGATGTTAAACCATTATTATTATCCTTGACCTCCTAACCTCCTTTGGTTATTTATAATATTTAACACCCTGCCACCTTCGTTTATAAATCTGAAAAGGAGGCGATCATCATGGACATCTTCCTATTTTTATCGAAAAACAGAAGGCGAGACTGAAGAAACCAAGCGAAATGATTCTCTACTGACCACTGAAGTCAGGAATGGAGAGAAGGATGTCTGCACGGTTCAGATTTAATCTAATGGAGTTAGCCGGATCTTTGGGCGATCTGGGAACGCTGCTACCGATCGCGATCGCTATGATTTTGATCAATGGGTTGAATCCGTTAGGTGTCTTTTTCAGTATCGGGATATTTTATGTGGTTTCGGGGGTTTTCTTTGGTGTCACCGTACCTGTGCAGCCGATGAAAGTTATTGGGGCCTACGCCATCGCGACCTCAATGATTGCCTCACAGATTTTCGCAGCCACATTGTTGATGGGAGTTGTCCTGCTGATCATTGGACTTACGGGTGCAATTAAGGCAATCGAGAAATACACCCCAACATCAGTAATCAGAGGCATCCAGCTGTCTACCGGAGCGCTTCTGATATCCGGCGGCGTTAAACTGGTAATCGGCACATCAAAGTTTCAGGAACTTCAACAATCTGCCGAGCCGTACCTGATGATACAAAGCATTGGCCCTGTGTCAATCGGTATCATAATTGGAATCATCGGCGGAATTACAACTTTGCTGCTCTTGGATAACAAGAGATTCCCTTCCGGGTTGGTTGTTGTAACGTCCGGAATATTATTAGGGTTATTGCTTGGCACTCACTCAGGATTGGAAGAATTACAGTTCGGTATACATTGGCCGGAGCTGATGCCTTTTGATCTTCCCGCTAAGGCAGACTTCACTTTTGCTCTGTTTGCGTTGGTTATACCGCAGCTACCCATGTCAATTGGCAATGCGGTGTTGGCCTATACCAACCTTTCCAGAGAGTATTTTGGTAAACACTCGGGTAGGGTAACGAACAGGAATGCCTGCCTGAGTATGAGCGTCGCCAATTTTTTAAGTTTTTCTATGGGAGGCATGCCCTTGTGCCATGGTGCCGGCGGTTTAGCCGCTCACTATCGCTTTGGGGCAAGAACTGCTGGATCAAATTTGATGATCGGGCTAATTTTCATTGCCTTAGCCATCTTTTTCGGAAACCAAATTGTGCGTGCGGTTCAGCTTCTTCCCCTGTCTATCCTTGGAATACTCCTTATGTTCGCCGGATTACAGCTTACGTTAACAATCATAGATCTAAAAGACAGAAAGGAATATTTTGTCGCCCTGCTAATTCTGGGCATCACTCTGGCTTCCAATCTGGCAGCGGGCTTTATAACCGGCATTGTCGTCGCCCATTTGCTAAAATGGAATAAGCTGTCGGTCTAATTAATCCGCCCTGAAAAATAGCGCATCAGGGTTGTAAAATGTTTTTGGATACTGCAGAATGTTGCTTGATAGAGAGTTCGGCGGGTTAATTAGATTCAGATAAGATTGTCGAAGCGCGATGATATTGCTTATTTGGGGGATAAAACTTTTAATGAAAGAAGGGAAACCATGGGATCAAAGTCGCGATCATCATGTAATAATGGCAATCCCTCGATGATGCAATAGGTCCCGATAATAATATCGATCGTCTTGCGAACCGTTACTCCCTTTTTGCTCAGTTTATCGAGGCTCATTCGTGTTTTCGCGATTGTTCTTTGAATCGCGGAAGGCGTATTCATTATTTTTCAATTACCCGCATCCCTTTCCATTTACCCTGGGAAAATCTCCAAAATGATAGTGCTGCCAGTTGGAAAAGAAAAAAAACAGCGCAGGACCAGGCAAAATAAAGCCCCCCGCCGAAAATCTCGATGCCCACATATACCGGCAGGATCATACCGAAGACGGAGAGCAAACCCATGCTCCACATGATAAACTGGGTGTCACCTGAGCCTTTAAGCACCGCCGTGCTGATCATATATATCCCATCCAGGAACAGATATGCGGCAACGAACCGCAAAACCACGATCCCCGAGCCCTTGATGGCAGCAAAGCCTTCAGGGCTGATATTCCTGGGACGAAAGAGATCCAACAATGGTTGCGGTACGAATACAAAAATCAGAATAAGGACCGAAATATATGATGCAACAATGACCATGGTCGCTTTAGCAGCAGAGACAGCCTCATCCGGTCGATTGCGACCCAGTGCCTGCCCCACCAAGGTGCTTGTGCCTAAAGCAAACCCTATCAACGGTCGAAAAGAGACGGAGTCCAAGGATAATGCAATATTGGTTACCGCGAGTTCCGTTTTTCCAATTCGTCCTACCATGAAAATGAAAAAGACAAAAGCAAACACATCCAGGCTGAAATGAAGCGCGCTGGGCACTCCGAATCGAAGAAGCCGCCGGAAAAGATCAGCATCGAAATCATGATTTTTAAAAACTCTAAAATTGCGGTCATTTTCGCGGGTGAACACGATGACACCAAGCAACAGAGTGATTATTACCCAGGAAAAAACCGTGGCTATTCCGGCCCCCAAAATACCAAGCTCGGGAAATATCCAAATCCCGTTAATCAATGCATAATCCAAAGGAACATTTAGCAACATGCCAATAAAGTAAATAATCATCACGGGTCTGGTGACTCCCCGGCCGGTAAAAAAACTAGATAGGCTCATGCCGATAATATGCATGCCGGATCCCAGGCACAGAATCCGAAAATAGATCACCTCAAGCTGCTGTATTTCAGCCGAATGACCGACCATTCGAAAAAGCGAACCGGCACCAAATGACAATCCCACCATAATCAACCAGGCCATGAGTGAGAAGTAAATCCCCTGCCATAGAGCGCTACCCACACGTTGCAAAACACCGGCACCTGTATACTGGGCGATAATGACGTTGCTGTACCCCGCCGTGTCGGCGAAAAAGGTAAACAAAACGAACGCAGAAACACCGGCCGGTAATGCAGCGGCGATAGTGTTTAAGGAGTAATTTGCCAAAAAGATTCGATCGGTAAACGTCATCACCACGGTGGTGGTCATACTGATCACCAATGGCATACTGACCCGCACCACATCCCGGTAGCTGCGGTATTTATTTGCTGGATCTACCCGAGGTGTCATTGTATTTAAACTTCAATGCTCGCAACCATTTAAGTCTGACAAATAAGTCTGACAAAGCATAAGAATCGAGGATAGGTTTTAGCAAATGCGGTAATAATGTAAAGAAATAAACCGAAATTGCCGTTACTCACGATCACTATTTTCTCGACAACGCCGCCGAGTGGATTCTCGAACTCGACCGTGGTGAGGGAATCCCCTGGAAGGGGAACTATTCCAGTTGGCTGGAGCAGAAGAGGGTGCGGGTGCGACGATTAAACCTCACGGTGTAGGTGACAAGAAAATGCTGCCTAAACTCGCTTAGAATAGCTTTGGGCGTCTGCACTATCAGGTTAAAGGGATTGGACATCATCTTAAATTTAATGAATTGAGTCTCAATAATTCATCGAATTAGATTCCATATCGATACCCATGCTGTATTTTTCCTGGACAAACCATCAGATACGTCTTATTTTCCCTCCTTTTATAATAATGAGCAGATGTTCCACTTGTTCGCTGGTGAGATATCAAAGGATGGAAACAATATGAAGATCGGATTATTAGGATTGCCTAATTCAGGCAAAACTACCATTTTCAACGCGCTGACAAGATCGGAAGCGGAAGTTGCCGCCTACACGAACAACAGGACAGAACCGAACATAGCTGTTGTTGAGGTGAGTGACGAACGAGTGCCCCGACTCTCGGAACTTTATAAGCCTAAAAAGACCACCTATGCCTCCATTGAGATCGTCGATTTCGCTGGTTTTTCAGAAGGGTCCGCCCGTAAAGAAGATCTTTCGAGTGCCCAGATTAATCTTATCCGGAACATGGATGCAATTGCTCTGGTTGTCCGCAATTTTAGCGATGATCTTATGGGGGCGCCAACCCCGCTTTCGGATATAGACACTGTCGACACCGAATTTATACTGTCTGATATGATCATAACGGAGAAGAGGCTTGAACGCATCGAGTGGAGTGCCAACCGGGGTAAAAAGACCAACGTAATGGAAATGGAAGATAAGGTGCTTAAAAAGATCCTGGAAGAACTAAATGGCGGCGGTCACATCCGTAGTTTTCCTCTGAATCATAACGAGGAAAAGTTAATCAATGGATTTCAATTCATGACCCAAAAACCTTTTTTTGTTATCCTTAATTCCGGTGAAGAGAATTATGGCCAAAACGATGATCTCATGACTCAAATAGAGAAAAAATATAAGGTTATCGAATTTGCCGGAAATTTTGAAATGGAACTGGCCGCCTTCAGTGATACCGAGGAGGCAAATATGTTCATGGATGACATGGGTATCGCTGAATCAGCCCTTGACCGTATTACCCGCTTTGCCTATGACATACTTGGCCATATCAGCTTCATTACCGTAGGGACGGATGAGGTAAGGGCCTGGACGGTGCGAAACGGCGATACGGCGTTGAAAGCCGCCGGCACAATCCATTCCGACCTTTCCCGGGGATTCATTCGTGCCGAGTGCATTTCCTACGACAATCTGATGTTTTATGGTTCAGAAAAAGGCGCCCGTGATAATGGGTGCTTCCGCCTGGAGGGTAGGGATTACAAAGTAAAGGACGGGGATATTCTGAATATCCGCTTCAGCGTCTAAAATAAGTGTTTCCATGCCTACATCTTCCTTTGATCCCAAAATGGTTGTTATTTGGAACAGAAGGCTTTCTCTTTGTCTAGGTTCGCATCTCATTCTTTAGTCTGTAATTTCATTGTTTTACATAGGTCTCCTTTTGTACACTCAGTAAATATTCAAAGGAATCTCCTGTAAAAAATCTGTAGTCCCTTTGGCATTAATACCCAGCCGAAATTTCCATATATCATTGTAGGAACTGGTGTTCTGATCCACTGGAAGCCGCTGCTCAAATCGAAAAGTTAATGAATGGTTCTGCCTGATCTTATAGCAAGCAGATAGATACGGTAAAATGTCAATCTTACTTGCTGCATTTCCGCAGTTTGTTTTTCAAATGAACCTCTTACGATATCCCTGAAAGCATTAATATATTCTTGAGATAGTTTGGTGCTGTAATAATCTTGATTCAAATATCCTGCTGCCGCCCCTGATTCGAATATTTTATAAACTTCTTCTGCAGTGTGATGTGTAACAACCTCATCTATAGTTGATTTTTCAACCTTGAACCCGGCACTCTCGAATAATTCTGCATATTCCCTTGCTTTGTTTCGAAAAAACCAAGGATTTGTAAAAGACTTAAATATTTTTTGCGTAGCTTTATGATTTTTTACGTCATCGATGGCTTTAAGAAAATTTGGGCAATAGTCATCTTTAGCTGGCGCCTGAATTGCCATCTTCCCATTTATTTTTAAAGAATTGTGACAAGCCTTGATCGCCCTAGCAGGGTTAACAAGCCACTGGAAGGCTGAATTGCAGAAAATAATGTCGAATTCTTTTTGGTAGTGGAGCTGCTCGGCAGAGCAAACATGAAAAGAAATATCCTGATTTAAAAATTTTTCTTTTGCCTTTTCAATCATCCCATCGGATGGATCAACCCCTACAACCTTCCCCCTTGTTTTAGCTCTGATTAATCTTGATATGTGCCCTGTGCCACAGCCTAGATCCAGCACATCATCTTTTGGCTGTATTTCAAGAAGATCAAAAAGGATTTCACTTGCTGATTTTTGAACTACTGAGTCTTTTTCGTACTTTTTTGAAATTTCACTAAAATTCGACATCATTCCTTCCTGCGGTCTGCAGGATAGCCACCCTCATTGATTGTTGTCCAGTCTTCATCAAGGTTATGCTCAATAAATTTATTGTTTGCCATACTCACTCTTGCAAAGCGGATTTTATGGTCACGGAATTGATCTAGAAAATTCTTTTCATCTTCCCGAAGCTCATTTCCTGCGTTCCTTCCCCAGTCAAGAATAAAGCATAACACCAAAAAATTGTTTTCAGATAAGGCACTCTGTTGATAAGAATATATCAAGCTTTGAACAAGACCGTGCCAATAGCCATATTCGGTTTTCTCTGTAACTTTCTTAACTTCTAAGATTAATAGTTCCGAATTGATTGTTCTACATTTATCTGTATCAAATTTTGACCACCCGAATAGTCCGCCATAGCTTTTCTTCTCAAGCTCCCATCTTAAGGACTCGAATAGTAGCTTTGATATATCGTTTTCATTTTTTCCAGATGTCGTACTCAATTCAAAAATGGAATTTTTATTGTTTTCTATTTCATCAAGGATTGTACTGATCATATTATTATATCCTGGCTGACGCTGCCAGCGAGCAGCGGCCCAAAGTGAAATAATAGAAAATAATAGAAACGTCCGTTCTATATTCATATTTGTAAACTTGTTTTCGATGCAGTATCATCAGAAGTTCTTAATTCCTCAGTATTTGTTTTTGAATTTTTCCAACCGCTGATAGTTTACTGCCCAGACTTGCCGCTTTACTCACCGTAACCGCACTGATGTGCAATGCTTTGGAAACATCGGTACATTTATACCCCAATTTACGTACCGCGATATAACAAAGTACCCGACGCGCTTCGGTGACGCTTCGCTCTTTACTGGCGGACTTCAAATTCCCGGGATCGATATCGAAGTGATGTGCCACTTTCTTTACGAGCGCCTCCAGGCTGACAACATTCCCCTTCAGCCGATATTTTTCCTCCAATTGCTCATTGGCTTGCTTTAAGACCCGCTCAACAAAATCAGACGAGCCCAATAGGCGTTCATCGCCTTTGATGCGAACCCCGATATCCCGGAATCCTTTAAGTGCGGACCAACCCCCAACTGATCTTAATAAACCACCACCGACCAATTCCGGTCGTCTGCCCTGCCCGACACCTTTAGATACAAAGCTTTCATAAACCCGGCGGGCTTTTCTTGTCGATTGTCCAAACAATCTTAAAATATATGAGGTGTCTTGAAAATCAGCTTCAGCTTTGCCCATTAACACACTATGACCACACCACTGATATTTCTTTAGTGCCTGTAAATCTTTTACAATCTTTGCCCGCAAAGGATTTAAATGAATATATCGCAGCATCTCTTTGAGGTAAACATCCTCTTCACACAAAAACGACTTGTAGCGATTCTGAAACAACTGACCGTGACGCCGATGCCTTCGGTTAAAGGATACGGCATATCCGGTCAACAGCCGGCGCATGACAGTGGCTATGGGGGAAAGACCCGTCTTTAGCAGCAAATGAACGTGATTGGGCATTAGCACCCAGGCGTA
>JASFJP010000191.1:0-8039 GCA_050121225.1 Desulfobacterales bacterium | reverse complement strand
TAGAGAGGGCAGATTAAGGGTATAAATAAATGCGCTATCAGTTAGATTAGCCGGATGGGGTGTTTTCGAGACCAACACCTCTGCTCAGAAGTGTATTCGAAAGGTGTGATTCTATGCCTGTTGTCGAGGCCAAACAGGTAACCAAGACCTATACGATTGGAAACCGCGAAATTCGCGTACTGGACAACGTGTCTCTGTCCGTCCAAGCAGGTGAATTTCTTGTAGTCGAAGGCAGCAGCGGCAGCGGCAAAACGACCCTGTTGAGTATGTTGTCCGGACTGGACAAACCGACTTCCGGTAGAGTATTTCTCAAAGATCAGGATATAACCGATACCTCCGAGGATGATCTGGCACCGCTGCGGAATGAATTCATCGGTTTCGTCTTCCAATCATTCCATCTCGTGCCCTCATTGACCGCCCTTGAAAATGTCATGTTTCCCGCCGAACTCAAGCATGATACCGAAGCCTTTGATAAAGCCGCTAAATTGTTGAAACGCGTTGGACTCCAAAAACGCATCGATAATTTTCCACACCAGCTTTCGGGCGGCGAAATGCAGCGAGTAGCAATGTGCCGGGCGGTAATCAACCATCCGAAAATAATCTTTGCCGATGAACCAACCGGCAACTTGGATTCTGAAAACGGTCAAGCGGTTCTTGAATTACTCCTCGAATTCCAAAAAGAACGCAAAACCACTTTAGTTCTGGTAACCCATAGCCTCGAAATAGCCAAATTAGCGGACCGCATGATTATTCTCAAAGACGGCCGGATCACTGCCGAGAACTGATATGCAAAATAGCCTTCTGAATCGACATTTTATTCTCCGCCAAATTGCGCGGTCTCGCCGACAAGTAATCGTTTTCATATTATGTGTCGCCCTGTCTATCGTGACCCTGATCTCTTTAAATGGATTTTCGATGAGTGTGTACACCTCGATGCTCAACGATGCTAGAACTCTGCATGCAGCCGACATCATTATTCAGTCAAATCAAGACCTTTCACCTGCAGTCATTAGGGCGGTTGCCCGCCTTGAAAATAAAAACAAAATCATCAGTGCCAGAGTATGGGAATTCTATTCCGTTGTGCGCAATCAGAATGGCCAGAACTCACTGCTGACAAAAATAAAAGTGGTGCAGCCTGGATATCCGTTTTACGGAAGAGTCGTATTAAAGTCCGGCCGTGATTTTGACGCCGTTCTTACCTCAGGAAGCATTGTAGTCGCCCCGGCGCTGTTGGAAAGACTCCAGTTGCGAGTAGGTGATGGCCTGCGAATCGGCAATACGGCCTTAACGATTGCAGATGTTGTGGTGCAAGAACCGGATCAGCCGGTAGATTTTTTCCAGCTAGGCCCGCGGGTGTTCATCGCGGCCGAGGATCTCAACAAGCTGGGTCTGGTAACGAAGGGTAGCCGCGTCTGGTATAAGTGCTTGATAAAAGCTTTGGATAAAAATAACATCCGCTCGATTACGAATCAGTTGAGTATGGCGGCTGATGAAGACCAAGAACGCGTGGAAACATCCCAAGTTGCACGTTCTAGTGTTAAACGGTTTTTTGACAATCTGCTCTTCGACTTAAGTTTAATCTGTATATTCACTTTGCTGCTGGCTGGCATCGGTATCCAGAGCACCTTGGCTGCTTTTCTAAAGGAAAAAGAGAAAACAATTGCCGTGATGAAAACGGTTGGAGCGACAAGTCAGTTCATTACGCGCCATTACATCGTTATTCTCACTATGCTCGGTCTATCCGGAACTATTCTCGGGCTTTTTTCCGGACTTCTTCTTCAAAATGCCCTTGACTTTCTTTTTTCGGGGTTATTACCGAAAAGTGTAAAGCTGATAATCTCTTGGGAAGCCGTCGTAGAAGGACTTTGTATTGGCATTCTAGTGGTTGGTCTCTTCTCATTTATACCATTGCATCGATTGAAAGATATCAAGCCGGTTAGTATCTTCAGAAAAGAGCGGATCCGGTTCAAAATGGGTCTGCCGATATTCCTGAGCGCCTTCTTAATATTTGCTTTCTTTGTGTTGCTCGTATTGCGGCAGATCAAAGAGATAAAAGCCGGCTTGTATTTTGTCCTGGGTGTTATCGTGTTGATTGTGGTCACCTCGCTGCTAACAGCGCTGGTTCTTTTCGTTCTAAAGCGTCTAAAAATCCGATCGTTGATCATCCGCCAGGCTCTAAAAGGACTGTTTCGTCCCAAAAATGCCACCAAGTCGATTATAATTACCCTGACCGCGTCTTTATCGGTTATTTTTTGTATTTATTTGATCGAAGAAAATCTCGACGCTGCATTTATACAGTCGTATCCCCCCGGTGCACCGAATCTTTTTTTCCTTGACATCCAGCCGTCGCAGTTGGAGAGGTTCTCGAAAACCCTGGGCATGCCCACGGAGTATTATCCAATTGTCCGCGCCAAAATTCTATCCATAAACGGCAATAAAGTCGACCGCAAACAGCAACGCCGGCGACGGGGCGACAACCTTGCCCGAACATTCAATCTTACTTATCGCGACTACCTGCTGGAAGATGAGGTCATCGTGAAGGGAAGCAGTCTGCACCGCAGCGACTGGGGGGACCTTCAGGTCTCCGTGATGGATACGGTGGCCAAAATCCAGAGTATGAAAATTGGTGATCGCATCACGTTTAAAATTCAGGGAGTACCCCTGCAAGCTAAAATTTCAAGTATTCGCTCCCGCACCCGGGAGTCGATTCGACCGTTTTTCTATTTTGTATTTCCCCCTGGCACACTGCAGAATGCCCCCCAGACCA
Organism: Desulfobacterales bacterium; assembly: GCA_050121225.1. GTDB lineage: Bacteria > Desulfobacterota > Desulfobacteria > Desulfobacterales > JAFDCJ01 > JAFDCJ01. Next base: position 5,272 of record JASFJP010000191.1, on the reverse strand, counting down.
TTTTTACGGCCCTCAGGATTGAAAAAGACCGTGTTGCTTCCCTGCAAACCAAAATCGTGGAGACATTCCCCAATGTCAGTGCCATTGATGTAACGTCAACGCTTTCGTTTTTCACAAATATCATGAAAAAGCTGTCTTTAATTATTCGTTTTTTTGCGGGATTCAGCATCGTTGCTGGTATTTTGATCATTCTTAGTTCAGTTTTAGCCACACGCTTTGCCAGAATTCAGGAGGCGGTGTACTACAAGATTCTTGGGGCAAGAAGCCGTTTCGTAGTAAAAGTGTTCACCTTGGAAAACATGCTTCTCGGTCTGGTAAGTGCTGCTCTGGCCCTCATAATTTCACAGGCAGGTAGCTGGTTGATTTGTTCGCAGGTGTTTGATATTGCTTATCGCCCGCTGGTTGCTAAATGTGCCTTGTTAATCGGCGGGACCGTTCTGCTGGTGGTCGCAGTGGGCTTGATACCCTCCATTTCCATTATGCGCAAAAAACCAATTGTCTTTTTAAGAGAGCAAAGCCAAGAGTAATACCTGCCATGCAAAAAAACAGCCGTCTACTTCTCTTCATTTTATTCCTAATCTTTTTTGCCCAGGGTTGCGGGGAAGAACCGCCATCCTATTCAGAACAAAAGGCGCCTGCTCATGACGGTATCATCGTTGCAGTCGGTGACAGTCTCACCGAGGGGCTTGGAGTGGAAGAAGAGTTCGCCTATCCCGCAAAGTTAGAAGAAAAATTGCAATTGCTGGGATATAACTATCGGGTGATCAACGCAGGTATCAGCGGCGAAACGTCCAGCGCAACACTATCGAGAATTGATTGGGTCTTGACTTTAAAACCGGATATAGTCATTCTGGTGATCGGCGCTAACGATGGATTCCGCGGTATCACCCCCGAACTGATTAAATCAAATATTATCCAGATCATCCGAAAACTCAAAGAAAACAACGTCGTCGTGGTGCTGGGAGGCATGCAAATGGTCCAAAATATGGGGGTGGATTACACCGCTGCATTTGAAAAAATCTACCCCGCGGTCGCCCGCAGCGAAAACATTATTTTGATACCTTTTTTTCTCTCCAGTGTTGCGGCAAATCCGGAACTCAATCAGGCTGATGGCATTCACCCGACCAAGGAGGGCTACCAGGTGATTGTCGACAACATCACACCGTTTGTGCTTGAAGCGCTCAAGGCCATGCAAACCGGAACGAATTAGCATTTACTTCTCTTCGCTTGACACCAGCCCTGAGGGGACCTAAGTTAGACTCATCGCGGCGTACTGTGCTTGGCAACCTGATAGAAGCGCGAATGAGCAACTAGTAACACCTTAATGTTGTAATTTATGTCAAGGCCGAAAGAAATTCGTTTTGATACGAAACCTTCTATTGGAGGAAACTCATAACGAATTTTGGATAATACCTAGTTCCATAACTTTTCATTCTCACAAGGAGAACCATCATGAAAGGCGCAATTAAATGGGGGTTAATTATCGTTGGATGCATGATCGTTGTCGTCATCGCAGCCCTGCTGATTGTTCCAATGTTTATCGACATCCAGAAGTACAAACCGATGATCGAGGAGAAAGTCGCCCAAGCCACCGGTCGTTCTTTTTCCGTGGGCGATGATCTCAACCTTTCGCTCTTTCCCTGGGCCGGACTTTCACTTTCAGATCTGCAGCTGGGCAATCCTTCAGGATTTGCTGAGAAAAATTTTGTAATGGTTAAGTCATTTGAAGTTCGGGTAAAACTTTTGCCGCTTCTGAGCAAGGATATTCAGGTTAAACGATTTGTTGTGAATGAGCCCCGGATTGTGCTGATAAAAAATAAAACCGGCCGGGCAAACTGGGAACAACCCAAGCAGCCGGCAGAAAAAGCCCCAACCAAGACGGAAGAATCCCCGCCGCAAGATACGTCTAGCATAGGATTACCAATCAGCGCACTGACCGTTGGTAACCTTGCGATTAAAAAAGGATCGGCTATCTGGATTGATCATTCCACAGATACTCGTAAGGAGATTTCAGACATAAATTTAGCTGCTGAGGATGTATCCCTGGAACGCCCCGTTGGGCTAAGCTTTTCTGCAGTCGTGGACAACAAACCGTTATCTATTGAGGGCACTGTCGGTCCTATCGGCAAAGGACTTGAAACCGGAAACATCCCCATGAATATTTCAATAGAGGCTTTGAAGGAACTCGTCATGCGCTTGAAAGGTTCCCTCGAAAATCCGGCCACCAATCCAGGAGTCGACCTGGACATTGAAATTGCTCAATTTTCCCCTCGCAAACTGTTAGCTGAATTGAACCCGGGAATTCAAGTCAAGACATCCGACCCGGAGGCATTAGGCGGCATGGCACTTAAGTTCCATGTCAAAGCCGATGCCAGCAAAGCAGCATTATCCAATGGAGTGTTAAATCTCGATCAATCCAATCTTACGTTTTCATTATCAGCGGCTGAATTTTCACGACCGAACCTTAAATTCGATCTTAACCTGGACCAAATTGATGTGGACCGATATCTGCCCCCAAAAAGCGATAAGGCAAAGGGCGAGCAAACATCTGCTCCTTCTGAAGCAGGCAAGAAAAAGACGGATTACACACCGTTGCGGCGGATAATCATGGACGGCCGCATCAAGATCGGGAATCTGATCGTAAGCAAGGCAAAAATTCAGGATGCATTGCTCCAAATTAAGGCCAATAATGGAATTATTACCTTGGACCCCATGAAATTAAAGCTTTATCAGGGAGGGGTCTCCGGAAAAACCCTCTTAAACGTCACAAAGGATGTCCCCCAGAGCGCAATGAACCTTTTGGTGACTGGCGTTCAGATTGGACCTTTACTTCAGGACGTCTTGGATGCTGACGTAATGGAAGGCACCACCACGGCGGACATTAATCTCAATATGGTCGGCGATGACCCTGAAAGAATAAAGCAAACCTTAAACGGTAGTGGAGATCTAAAATTCACTGACGGTGCCCTCAAAGGGTTTGATCTGGCCGCTATGGTTCGCAACGTGGGAACCGCGTTTGGTCTCTCCAAACAGGGAGCTGAGCGCCCTAAAACCGACTTCACTGAATTGCTTGTTCCCTTTACCATAAAAAACGGTGAGGTGAACACGCCTCAAAGCAGTCTGAAATCACCTTTTATCCGGGTGAATGCAAAGGGAACTACAGACTTGGTACAGGAAACACTGGATTTCAGGGTGGAGCCCAAAGCGGTGGCGAGTATAAAAGGACAGGGTGATGAGCTGCAGCGATCAGGGCTTTTGGTGCCTGTACTGGTAACCGGTACATATGCCTCTCCCCAATTTCGTCCGGATTTGAGTGCGGCCACCAAACAGCAAATTGAAAAAAAAGTTTTCGAGTCCAAGGAAGCCAAAAAGATATTGGAAAAAGAAGAATTAAAACCCCTGGAAAAACCTATGAAGGACGCCCTCAAAGGCATACTAGGGGGTGAATAATGTTGCCAACATTGAAATATACGCATTCACCAGGAAAATTAAATCAGAAAACGTACATCGTGGCCTTATCTTTAACGGCTCTGTTTGTGGCAGGATGTGCGGGGGTTGGCAAACACGTGGAACCGCCCCGCATATCGCTGGCCAATATCCAGGTGCAAGAGGTAAGCGGCCTTGAAACCGTGTTTCAGATCCAACTTCGGATATTTAACACCAATGATGTTGATCTAAAAGTCAAGGGTATCGAAACCGAACTTGAGGTCAACGGCCGGCATTTTGCAACCGGGGTTTCCAACACCCCCGTGGATATACCGTCATTTGATACTCAACTCGTTCCAGTCACGGTTTATTCATCGGTCATCGACATGTTTAAAAGTATTTATGGTTTGCGCGAATCTGAACAACTGACCTACCGGTTAAGAGGCAAAGTCCGAGTAACGGGAAATAATATGTTGTCCTCCACGCTGCCATTTGAATCTGAAGGGCAGGTGACGTTGAAGGGATCTGAAAAGCTGGACAAGTAAATTAAGAGCAGTTTCATCGTTTTCGGAATTAAATCATGAAACTCGGAATTATCGGACTGCCAGGTTCAGGAAAGGCGACTATTTTCGATGCCTTGACAAAACAAATCTCTGATACCGCACATAAGGGTGACGATAGAATCGGGACCATTCAAGTGCCGGATAGTCGACTTGATACGTTGAGCGAGATGCATGCCCCGCCAAAAACCATCCATGCCCAACTCGAATATTTTCTGCCTGCAACTGTCGCACTAAAAAAGTCACACATCCAAGAACAAAGTATCTGGACGGCGGCGAGGGGCTGCGATGCCTTGCTACAAGTTATCCGTAACCACACCGCCGCGGGTTATACAGACAAATCACCCTACGACGATTACCTAAAGATGGAGCAGGAGTTGATTCTTAATGATTTGGTCGTCGTGGAAAACCGTTTGGAACGTATCGAAATTGACCATAAACGCGGCAAAAAAATGGATCCCGAAGAACATTCGCTTTTGACCCAGTGCCGCGGCCACCTCGAAAACGAGATTCCATTGCGCAAAACTTCTGATTTAGCATCAGCGCGTAAGCTGAAAGGCTTTGAATTCTTATCAGCCAAGCCCATGCTGGTTCTTTTTAACAATGATGATGACGACGAACACATGCCGGAAATTAGTACCCTTATAACCCATGAAAATTGTCTGGTGATCCGGGGCAAACTCGAACAAGAACTGGCCCAGATGTCGACCGAGGAAGCCGCCGAGTTTCTCAATGAATTCAATATCCCGGAATCCGCCATGGACCGCGTCATTCGGAAATCATATCAAGTGCTGGGTCTGATTTCATTTTTTACTATCGGCAAGAAGGAAATTCGTGCCTGGACCATTCATCGTGGAACACACGCTGTGGACGCTGCAGATAAGGTTCATACAGATATGAAGAAAGGATTTATACGTGCTGAAGTCCTCTCTTTTAGCGATTTGATAGATGCCGGAACCTATGCAAATGCCAGAAAAAAAGGAACCGTCCGACTCGAAGGTAAAACCTATGAAGTACAAGACGGTGATATTATAAATTTTCGATTCAATGTTTAGGCGCACGCTCACGTGTTTAAATGACGCAGCCCTGATGAGGTTGCCGATTAAGTTGACAACGGATATTGTTATCCTTTAGACTGAAATATCCACATCGGTTCTAGGGGAGATTTGAATGACACATACTTCTGTGCTGAATATTGTTGCCTATGGCGCGTGGAATGGTGGAAAACTAGTCGACAATTCAATTTATGAGCGAAAGGGGCTGTCTTTTAAAGGCGGAATCCCCGT
>JASFJP010000190.1:0-8058 GCA_050121225.1 Desulfobacterales bacterium | reverse complement strand
TTATGAAGTGGAATTTTTTTTCGTAGTTACCCCGAAAGCTCCAGTCAGTGCCATCGGCGTTGAGGGTAACTCGCCTGGCGGACGCGTGAAACTCGCTTATAAGGGAGGGTAACATCAAACAGAGCCTCAAGTTCAATATAACAGTGAGGCGTATACACTCGTGGTGCTTTCGTGTAACGGCGTCATACTGTTTGATGTAACCCTCCCTAATGCGCTCAGACAGTCACCCATCCGCCAGGCGAGTTACCCTCAACGCCGATTCCAAGATATGGCACTGGAGCTTTATGAATATCCAAATTATTTTTTACGGATTCTACTAAATTGCAGAAGGTCACGACGGTCCGTCTCTATCTCTATTTTAAGATTTTTTCAACCCAAAGGGAATCGTAAGATGATAAACACCATATTCGAGCGTGGCGTTAACTACTTCGCCGCCCTTTTCAAAAACCATCAGCATGCCCTTGTTGGATGCCAAAACATCGGCTCTAAATCCCTGAATTCCGCGGTCCTTGGCAAGACGAATTAACATGTTATAGAGGTGGGTTGCGATTCCCAGGCCTTGATATTTTTCGTCTACCACAAAGGCCACGTCGGCATGCGGATGATGTTGGTCTTTAATAAATCGCGCTTCTGAGACGATGCGGCCCTGACCAGGTTCCCCCACCAGACCGACGATCGAAAGGACCTTGCTAAAATCGACGTTGACATATTCTTGCATTGCCGCGTGGGGCATGACTTTTATGGGGGCGAAGTATCGATAATATACCGATTCGTCTGAGAAGCGATAAAATAGTCGACGCATTTCCTCTTCATCAGAAGGTTTAATGGCTCGAAAGCGCACGACATATTTGTCTGCAAACGTGGTTTGAGAATTGATTTCAGATGGATATAGATGAGCCGATTGCGATAAAAAGATCTGGTCCGGATATAAAATATTCATAGTTTTAGCCTCCTCAACGAGGCGACGCCGATCGTCAGGATGCGCAATTTCTATCAAGGCTTGGGCACGTTCCCGAACAGTGCGACCATTTAAACTGGCAATGCCGTATTCTGTAACCACCATATCTACCGTTTCGCGAATACTGAATTGATTCGGAAAGTTTTCGACTGAAATGCGGACATTAGGTTCCTGATCGCGGTTGCGGCTAGGCAATGCAAAAATTGTCAGCCCACCCGGTGATAAGTCGGCACCATGGAACAGGTCCATTATGTCGCCTGGGCCCGTGGTGACATTCCCTTTGCCGAAAGGCAGTGCAATGCGGCCGGAAATGTCAACTTTGCGCGCAGGCAGCACGGCTATAAACTTAGAGTTCATACCGATCTGACTTGGATTGAAGACTTTATCGATTCCCTGGAATTCCACCAAAGGGTTGCGGTTTAGCCAATCCATCAGTGTCGATGTTCCGAATGCATAGGAGGTTAAAGATTTTCCTCGAAAAATTTCTTTGTGGCGGTTGGTGACGGCACCACTTTTAACCAGATCCATCAGGGCATCCGTAAAGAAAGGTGTATGCACTCCCAGATTGTGCTTGTGCTGCAGGTGGCGGCTGAGCGCTTCATAGAGGGGGCCGATAGAAAAAGCGATGCAGCAACCATCTTCGATGACGGATGCAACATTGGCGGCTACACGCTCAAAGACGTCGTTTACGGGCCAACGATCAAAATAGATCGGTTTTTCGGTGGACTGGATCAGATAATCAAAATCTGATAAAGGGACAAATGTATCTCCCAAAGTCATGGGTACGTGAACGTTGATTTCACCGATGACAAGCGATGCTTTTTCCATTGCCTCTCGGCTTACGTCCACTGCAACACCTAAGCTGCAATAACCGGCTTCGTTAGGCGGGGTTATCTGCACAACCGCCGCATCAATCGGAATCCGACCGGATGTCAACAAATGCGGTATTTTCGAAAAACTGCTGGGTATTAAATCGACTCTTCCTGCGGCGATAGCCTCACTGGCCACCCAGCCAGAATAAAAGGTTTTTAAACGGTAGGCGTTTGAGTTCAGTGCTTCAAGGGAAATGGCATCGCCGAGACTGACGAGCTGAATTAGTTCCAGATCTCTTAAGTTGCCGGATTCAGAGCTCATCAGATGTTTTACAAGGGTGCGTGGCTCGCCCACCCCGGTACCCAAAAAAATACTCATCCCCGGCTCCAATGTTTTGATAACTTTCTGCGGGGTGACAAGCCGTTTTTTCCATTCAATAGTTGCCGGTGTTTTTTTCATGATTGCATTAACGGGTCTGAAATAAACTTATGTTGGAAAAATGAACAAATTGCTTGCGTTGAATAAGCGAATTTGTTTTGACTTTTTGATTCTAATCGATATCGTTAGAAAATGAAATTATTTTTCTACCTTTCAACAGCCTTTCAGAAAATTGCCGATTGCTTCTATGCCATCTGGCCTCAGCCGCACCCCGGAGAAGAACCCCTAAAGAACTGCAATATCATTTCTCATCGAGGCGAGTATGATAACCATGACGTATTTGAGAATACTTTGCCGGCATTTGATAGAGCCTACCGCATGGGGGTTAGAGGCATTGAATTTGATATTCGCTGGACAAAGGATCTTCACCCCGTGGTGATCCATGACCCGGATCTTATAAGAGTTTTCGGTATGCGTATTGCCGTCAGAGATATCGAGTTCGACGAGCTGCGCTCTCGATGCCCTGAGATTCCGCTGCTCTCGGATGTAATTCAGAAATACGGAAAAAAATTACATTTGATGGCCGAAATAAAAGCCGAAACTTATCCGAACCCTGATCGGCAAAATCAGATTTTTGCCGATTGTTTTTCTTCTCTGGAGCCACAGTCCGACTATCATCTGTTGTCTCTCACAGCGCACATGTTCGATCTGATTAAGGTCATCCCGCCTGCAGCGTTTATCCCCATTGCACAATTGAATCTGAAGACACTCAGCAATATTGCTTTGCAAAGAGGCTTTGGCGGAGTTGCCGGGCACTATCTCCTTTTAAATCAAAAAATTTTGGCCAATCATCACAATCACGGGCAAACTGTTGGTACCGGCTATCCCAGATCGCAAAACTGCCTGTTCCGGGAAATCAACCGCGGCGTAGATTGGATTTTTTCGAACAATGCCGGAGAACTCCAGGCACTCCTAAATAAACGCCTCAAGCCCAAAACGTCTGGGAATTTATAACTTGGAGCAATGCTAAATCATCACCTATTTCGATAATCCAGTGCTTCATTCCTCCAAAGTGAGACCTTTGCAAAAGCTCTCTTTTTGTCCAATTTCTGCGTCAGTCTCAAAGTTTGTTCAAGAAAATTGTAAAACTGCCGATAATGAATATGAATCGGTCTATAAAAATAACTGTACTCTCATGAAGTATTTACCCAAGAAGATACGAAAACAAAAAGGTATCAAGCGATTCTGACTTTTGTTGTCGTCAATAAATGCTTCGCCGGTCGCAACCAATAGGAGAAATTATGTCGGAACGATCATATCTAAGAAATTGCCCATCCTGCGGCGGGGACTTTGCCAAAACCGTTAACGAGTGTCCCCATTGCGGCAAAAAGCTGCAATCGGGTTTGATGTTAAAGCTGATTATCGGTCTGGGGTGCCTGGCCTTGGCAGGGGCATTTGCTATTCCAACCAGCAGCGATCAGTCTGAAGGTAGGCAACACATCTTAAACACGGCAGTCGATCACCTCAATTCCACCGATTTGGTTGAAATATTCAACCAAAACCCTGCAAGTATCAATCATCAGGCACAGAACACTGCAAATCAAATTAAAGGTAAGATCATTCAATGGGAATTGGAGGTGTTTGTTGTGACCAAATCGCAAAATTACTACAAAATCGTGACCAAACCCACTTCCAATGCTCCTGGAACATTGTTGACGGTGTATCCCAAAAATGATCGCCAAATCCGCCGCTTGGATACCATTCGAACCGGAACAACAATAGAAATAAAAGGGAAAATTACCGGAATACAGCAGGGAAGAATCAAAATTAATCCGGCGGTCCTGATTTAAATTCAGTCGCATCGTTTTGGAGTCATTGTGGCTTACTACTTATCCTGACAGTTATAATCAAACAGATTTTTGGATGCTTCCCCACTGTGAGCAGCTCTGTAGGAAATAGCGCAGACTGAATCTTTTCCTCTCTCCTTTACGCTGAACATGGCTTGGTCCGCTAGTGCTAACAGATCGGATATCGTGTCAGCATCATGCGGATAGGTAGATACACCCAGACTTGCACTAATTCGAACTTTTAAATTCGATTTTTGCAGATAAACTGTTTCTTTGATTCGTGACCGAATGTTTTCGGCCATCTGCATAGCTTGGTGTTTATCAAAACCAGGCAGCACCAGTACAAACTCATCGCCTCCATATGCGACACCGTATGCAGGATTTTGAAGAGTGGTTTTAATGGTCGACGCGATCTCCTGGAGGGCTTTGCTGGCGTTAAGATGTCCATGGGTGTCAACAACCTGTTTGAAGTTATCAATGTCCATGAATATCAAAGAAAAAACTTGCCGGGCAGAGGCACTATCCTCAATTAACACAGATAATGCTTTGTAGAGGTGTCGGGTGTTGTAAAGACCAGTTAAATTGTCATGAATCGCCTGTGCCTTAAATTTTTTTTCGCTTTCCTTTAATGCCTTCTGGGTGCGCTTGAGATGTTCCTCTGCCTCCATCTCTTTGGTTACAAGCGTAAGATTTCCAAGAGAAATGTGAATGCCGTCAGAGATAAACGATTCTATGGTTGCCTGATCTTTTAGCCAAAATGTTTCTTGGCTTTTAAGTAATATTTTATATACGGCCTCAACAGTTCCGGTGGTTTTAGCTTCATTTCTCAGACCTGAGACGCACCTCTTCACCTCACTGCGATTGAATATATGTTGATTAATGCTTTTATTGAGTGCATCGCTGCAGTAAACATGTCGCGCAACGATACTCTTTTTGAATGCCACGTGGGCATTCGAACCGTCACAACCCAAAAGCGCTGTCAGATGCTTGCTGACAAATTCATACCAAATCGTTTTGCGATTATCCTGCCACGCTGAAATATATGGAATTGATGGACTTCCAATTTCATCAAACGCCCTGAGTCGATCTATACATTCTGCGACATAGCTTTTAAGATGGTTGCTATAACTGCCGCTTAATATGCGTCCATAATAGTCATTTTTCAAAGCTCGCATTTGCCGGTTTGAAGCGTTCATGAAGAGCAGTCCTTAACAGTGACATATGCTATCTCTTGGCACAGTTTATTCAGAGCCCAAAATATGATCTTTTCAATTTAACTATGCTGAGGTCAGATGTCCAGATAATATGAAATCACGTCTATAGGTTTTTTACTTTCCACTCCGTTATCGTCCACTTCAAATTTTTTATCAAGTTTTCAATTTCCTCAATTGTATTTAAGGCAGCGATTTTGAGGTTTACTCGAAGTTCATTTTCGTAAAATCGCCTTTGGCGGTCTAATTCATCTTCAATCAGGGTAGCACTCCAGTCCAAGTGTAAACGCCTGATCCGGCGTTTGGCCTTATATTCATCAAAGGAATACTCGAAATTGTCCTCTAAAATAGAGATCATCTCATCCAAGGACGGAACCTGATATGTACCTGCCAAGATTTGATCTAAAAATTCTCTGACGATTTGTCGGGCTGCCTTTTTGGTATCCGATGAGTACATAGTCACAGATTTTTTGATGGTTTACGGTTGCCAGTGAGCAGATGTAACCTATGATCCTCTGGCCAGTCGCCAAGCCAACCGGCTAAAGAAACCCATGTGTCGATATATTGTGTATAATTCGGCAAATTATACAATATATAGTAAATTTAATACAATATAAAAAAAGAATAGTCAATTCATTTCAATCAGGTGTCTGCAAACAGCTCGGCGCCTATGATGCCCTTTCTTACTCCGCATAGGTCGTGTCAATCGCTAATACGGTGAGCTTTTTGATAAATTGAGATAAATGAATTTACTTCTAAAAAACTCTTGCGATTTAAAGACTATCCCTGTAGTAACCTTAGAATTTGTTTGGACTTCTGCGATAACTAATTTCTGCGATCAGACCGATAACTTGAAACCCGCAAGCGGGAGGGGCCTATCTCATCAATGGATAGTTCAGAAAAAGGAACATCATTAAAGGATAACGGCGGTACTCGATCGGGGAGAGATAGGCGCAAAACCCAGGATACCTGTAATAAACCCGAGCGACGATCAGAAGGAGATCGCCGGAGTGGGGTTGATCGCCGAAATCGTCAAAGTAATAGAGGCGGACGGGCTGTAGAACGTAGAGAAGCATTTCGAAAGAAAAACATTGAAAGCAACTGAGTTCACAGGCCAATCAAGTATTGGACTGCGCAGTTTGAAATCATCTTGGAGACGAGACCCTAATGTCTGATAGCTTGGTAAAGTTATATGATCTGCCTGCTTTGGAGCCAATCATTACGAAACTTCAACGGGATCAATTCGTGATTCGCAGGGCTGCGGCTTATGAAAAATTTCAAATTGTAGACTGGGTTCGGCTAACATTTGGTTTGCCGTGGGCAAGTGAATGTGATGTAGCTTTCAGCAATCATCCTATTTCTTGTTTTATTGCAACCTCGCGCGGCGCTTTAGTCGGGTTTGCTTGTTATGATAGTACGTGCAAAGATTTCTTTGGCCCGGTAGGCGTAATCAATGATTTCCAAAAAAGGGGTATCGGCAAAGCCCTGCTGCTAAGGAGCTTATATGCTATGGCTGAAAATGGATATGCCTATGCAATTATAGGAGACAGCGCTGATGCCGCTGATTTTTATTCCAGGGTACTTAATACAGCCGAAATCAAGGATTCATCTCCGGGGATTTATCTTGATCGGTTAAAAGAAATTTAGATGATTTGATTGGCGATGCAAACCAGGCACTTTATTCTGCCAAAGGAAGCGCCAAAAGCCGAACAGAGAATCTCCTTTAGGAACTATTCTATTTTGTCTGGCATTTGTACGCCGGAGAGGGTCGTTGGAATTACGGTAACATCATCTTGCACAACTTTGCCCCCCTCATCAACTTTCATCGTGTGAATATGCAGGCTCTCAAATAAATGGGATAGGGTTTCATACAGGCAAATGTCAATCGAATTCGTGTGTTTCTTCTCCAATGCCAATTCTATACCATGTCTCCATTTTTCAATCATTCGTTCCGGATTAATTTTTAAGTGGCTTGATAAATTGACGATATGAAGTTCGTTATTTTTCCTCCACGCCATTCTCGATACTCGATATTTTGCTTTTTTAAGAAATGATCGATTGAGAAAAAAGGTATAATCATTTCGGATTCTGTCTTCATCAACGGTTACGGAAAAATTTATAACCCAAAATGGCGCATACTTAGCTTTTAGGTCTTCCCCTGAAATCAATTCACACCATTTTTGAAATGAATCAACTTTATGTTCAGAACAACCGGCTAATAAAACGTGTAAAAAAACACTCACAAGTATCGGCAGTATATGTCTATTCATGTTTTACCTAAACTGATCGGTTCCAGGTTCCAAGTTCAGGGCTCAACGGTTATATTATGCCTATTTTCAGAACTTCATACCCATTTTATGGATTGACCGCTGTCATCCAATGGGTGAAACATGGAATTTAACCCACTTAACGCCTAATACGATGGTTGGAGGTTAGTTGCGACATTTTAACTGAGAACCTTGAACCCGGAACCGCTCAACCTGGGTTTTAAATATAATTCGTTTCTCTGATGCAGGCGTTGGCGGTTTATCTCGCTTCGAGAATCATCCTGAGGCCAGATATTTTGCCTCTTCGCGGCCCTTTTCCACATCCACAAAATAAAAAAGAATCGCGCCCAGCAAAAATAGAATCAGAATCGATGCGATGCCCCAGCGAGCGGCCAACTGACCGACGGCGGTAACCTGTTCCGGTGTAGGGGCAGGCGGCATCAATATTCTTCGGGCAATTAAGCCGACAACACCCATCAGGATCGGACCAAAAATTACCGCAAATTTACCCAGCATGTTATAAAATCCGTAGTATTCCGCTTCCTGGCCCTTGGGAATCAAGCGCGAATAATATGAGCGACTCA
>JASFJP010000189.1:0-8069 GCA_050121225.1 Desulfobacterales bacterium | reverse complement strand
CCAAAGCAGCGCTGGATTGTTATTCTGTCTCTGGTGGTTTGTGTGGTTGGGATTGTCAATGCTCAGCTCATGGCAGTAACTGAGCGTTTTAGAGAAATCGGAACCATGAAATGCCTGGGAGCATTGGACCGCTTTATTCTCAGATTGTTTTTCCTTGAAGCCGGCATGCAGGGGCTTGCCGGTGCAGGAGCGGGAGCATTGGCCGGTGCGGGTTTTGCTTTGCTCAATGCCCTAATCAGATTTGGTACGGCAGCGATAACGTATCTCTCATGGAACAGCTTTTTTGTTTCCGTGTTCTACAGCATCGGAGTGGGTTGCCTCTTGAGTTTAGTCGGTGTTTTTTATCCGGCACTGGTGGCTGCAAAAATGCAGCCTGTTGAGGCGATGCGGGTAGAGCAATAACGGAAAGCTAAGCGACAAGGGTGAATTCATGGCAGCAGACAGCAATATTGTTCGAGTTACAAATGTAACTAAAGTGTTTAAGCTTGGCAAGGTCGATGTGCAAGCTCTCCAGGGGATCAATCTGGAAATTTCTCGCGGTAATTATATTTCCATTATGGGGCCGTCCGGATCAGGTAAGAGCACGTTGTTTAACATGATTGGAGGCCTTGATAAACCCACCTCCGGCAAAGTTTTTATTGACGAGGTCGATATCGCCCAACTGGATGCCTATGAGTTAGCGTGGCTGAGGTGCCGCAAGATCGGCTACATTTTTCAAACCTTTAATATCATTCAGGTTATGACAGCTCTGGAAAATGTTACGTTGCCAATGATTTTTGCCGGTGTGAATAGTGATACTGCTGTGGAGAAGGGCATGCAGCTGCTTGATTTGGTTGGACTTGCCGACCGTTTCAGCCACAAACCCTTTGAGCTTTCCGGCGGCCAGCAGCAGCGAGTGGCCATCGCAAGGGCGTTGGCCAACGATCCAGCCATAGTTCTGGCGGATGAACCTACCGGCAACTTGGATTTGACCACTGGGGAAGAGATCATTGCATTGTTGAAGCGTTTGAGCCAGGAGCGCAAAGTTACCGTAATTTCAGCTACCCATGATTTCAAAATGCTCAACGTTTCGGATCAAGTTGTGTGGATCCGGGACGGATTGGTCGATAAAATCGAAGACCGCGAAGAGCTCTCAATTTCAATCGGGCAAATTGGTACCCGGGATTAATTTATCAAAAGGACCTCAATTATCTACACCTAATTAAAGAGCTAACCTAAAAATGATCAGAAATATTTTTCAAATGATATGCGCTGTCCTCATCGGTTACACGGCTGTTGTGTTCCCGAACACCATGGCTTTGGCAGAAGTTCAGGAATCTGCACTTGCCGACGAATTTGGGGCTGTTATTCGTACCATGGCGTCATACGGTGACAGAAGCACCGGTACTCCAGGCAGTGAGGCTGCCGCTAAGTATATCAAGGACCGATTCCTCCAACTGGGCTTTGAGACGGTTGAATCACAGCGATTTTCAGTTCCTGTGATTGGAAACACTGAAAGCTCGTTAACAATTCCTGCTATTAACCAAACGGTTGCTATCTACCCGTTGATGGGTAATGCGATTACACCGCAAACGATTGCTCCTCCAGGAATTACGGGCCCGCTTATTTATGTCCAAGAGGGTGAGCTCCACCAACTTAACGGTAAGGAGATTGCCGGAGCCGTCATTTTAATGGAAATGGAATCTGGGAAAAACTGGCTGCAAGTTGCCAATCTCGGTGCTCAAGCATTGATCTATGTTGATCGAAGAGAAGCGTCGAGACTATACTTCGAGGAAAAATTTGAATTATCACCGATTCAGTTTCCAAGATTCTGGATGCCGATTTCTCAAATCCGGGATCTATTTGGCGCTTTTGAAACGTCTGCCGAGGGTCGTGTAGCAAACCAGGTTAGCCTGGTTTGCCAGTCAAGCTGGCAGGTGGTGACAGCTGAAAACATTTACTGCTTTATTCCAGGTACCGATTCCAAGCTTCAAGAACAACTGATTATGGTTGAAGCCTTCTACGATAGCACGGCCCTGGTGGCAGGGCTATCACCCGGGGCCGATGAGGCCTGCAGTATTGCGACGCTTTTGGATGTCGCCCGTATCCTTAAGCAGTACCCTCCTCAACGCTCCGTGGTTTTGGTGGCAACGGCGGGGCATGCCCAGGGTCTGGCTGGCATGCGAGAGCTTGTTTGGAGCTTTGCTACCCGGTCTAAAGAATTGCGCAAAATGAAAAAAGACCTGAAAGCATTGGTTAAAAAAACTCGTAAAACGATTAAAGCGCTCGCCGACATCTCTTTTGAAAATGGCGTCGAAACCCAAGCCGAGATAAACGAATTGGATCCCCTGCTAATCGATGCGCTTCTGGAACGTATTAAAACCGAATCCGACACTGTTTCTCGTAGGCTCATGCGACTTCGTATGCAGGAGAAAGATCAGAACGATACAGATCTAATACAACAGCTTGCTCAGGAAAGGCAATTGCTGCGCCAGTTATTGTGGAAACCCACTTATACGGATGTCTCCCCGGGGGAGCGCAGAGTTCTTCAACGGTTGGTGCCTTTGGCTCAAAAAGATCAGGAGGCGGTGTTGAAGGATGCGAGAATTAAATTGGCTCACCTCGAAAGTGGCCGGAACTTTCGTTCTCAAATTAAGACCTATGACCTGGCGATGGCCGTTTCCCTTCATCTTTCAAGCCACGGTGACGGCTTTGGTGCTTTTAATTATGGATGGCTTTATCCATTCCGTCCCAGGATTAACAGAGTGGCAGCTTACAGCACACTTGATGAAACATTGCGCACAGGAGCTGCCGCTGTCGAAAAAGCTCTTGGTCATACGGGTGTTTTCAAAGATACGTTGCGTCCCAGCCGGGGCCGATCCTGGCAAAGTTATTTTCTTGACCGCCCGCCTCTCGGGGGAGAAGTAACCGCCCTTGCCGGTTTACATGGATTGAGTTATGTTACCACACATGATGCTCGAGCCAGGTGGGGGACACCTTATGACACCCCTGATAAAGTTGATCTGGGCAATGCTCTTAAGCAGAGTTCGTTTATTTGTGGGCTGATTCAGCATCTGGCCAAGGCACCGAGATTGCACTCAGACATTTTCCCGCGCAATGGATTCGGTGAGGTTATCGGCCGGACCAAATTTTTACGGCATGGTGAATTGTTTGCCGATCAACCGGCACCGGGAACGGTCCTGCTCGCTTATCAGGGACCGGCACGCTATCATACAATAGTGGATCATATGGGAACATTTCACCTCCGAGGGATGGCGGACAAAAAGCACAGTTTTCATAAGATAATTTTTGAGGGTTACAAATTCGATCCCACGACGGGCGCCGTGGTGTGGACTATTGATAAAAAACAGACTGGTAAGGACGCGTATCGCGTTAAAATGCGACGCCGTATTATGGAAACCGATCTGGTGATGTTTGCCTGCAGCGGAACCACTCTTTTCAACCTTCTGGAGCCCCGCACGTTTCGATATATGACCAAACCCCAAATCATCGACGGTCGGCGGGAGGCCGATCCTTTGCGCTGGTTCATGAGCCGTTTGGATACCTGGATTTCTTTTCATCAGAACGCTTCGGTCATTTCGACCGTCTTTTTGGAACCCGGCACGCCACTCAAATTGACGCTTTCAGACAACGTCCTGCAGAAGAAATTAGTTCTGCTCAATAATTCCGACGACAAGCCCCAAGGCAGCGGATACATGATTGAAAAGTGGCCGTTTCTGCATCTCACGGAATATAGAGTCGCCAAGGACATGTGGACATTGTTGGAACCACGCATTGCCAATCTTGAAAAACGTGGAATTATCAACGAACGCATCCGGAAGCTTCAAAATGAAGGATTGTCAGAAATAAAGACGGCTGAGAACGCCTTAAAAAATCGCAAGTACGACAAATTTTTGGAGTCCAGCGCTTGGGCATGGGCACTGGCAAGTCGTGTGTATGATGACGTGGAGAAGACCCAAAAAGATGTGCTTTACGGCGTGTTGTTTTATATCGCCTTATTTGTGCCCTTTGCCTTTTGTCTGGAGCGCTTGCTTTTTTCCTTTGTCAATATTTACAAACGGATCATTGCCTTTATCCTCATCCTCATCCTTTTGATCGTGATCATCTATAACGTGCATCCCGCGTTTCGTTTAGCTTACAGCCCGATGGTCGTCATCCTGGCGTTCTTTATTATGGGGCTTTCGTTGATTGTGACCTTAATTATTTTTTTCCGGTTCGAAGAAGAGATGACGCAGCTTCAAAGCCGGGCCCAACTGGCACAAGGCGAAGAGCTTGGACGCTGGAAAGCATTTGTGGCCGCTTTCTTGTTAGGCGTGAGTAACCTGCGGCGCCGCCGGCTGCGCACCGCGCTGACCTGCACAACTCTGGTCATTCTTACCTTTACGATAATGAGTTTCACTTCGGCTAAATCCATGCGGCGTCATGCACGCATACTGTATGATTCCGGTGCGCCCTATCAGGGTTTTTTACTGAAGAACGCTAACTGGCGGGATTTACCACCGGAAGCCTTGGGCGCCATCGCGAATTCGTTTATTGATAAGGGATTGGCGGTGCCGCGAGTATGGCTGGAAGACGAAGACAAAACCCGAACCACCCGAATTCCGGTTCATCACAATGGCCGCGCTTTTGAGGCCCAGGGGTTGGTGGGGCTCTCTTTTGAAGAACCTCGGGTATCCGGCATGGACGATATCCTGGTCGGGGGTCGCTGGTTGGAGGAAGGCGAGCACCAGGCGGTACTGCTGCCCCAACGCATGGCCCAAAATTTAGGTATTGATCCCCAACATCCGCAAGGGAAATATGTCACCATCTGGGGGATGCCTTTTCAGGTGGTGGGTGTATTTTCCGGGAGTAAATTGCAGGATCGCTACGATTTGGACGGCGAGCCCTTGACGCCGGTAACATTTCCACGTGAAGTTTCTACGGCCATGACAGAAGTGGAAGTGGAAGCCCTTGAATCCGGTGATGATGTGCGTGAGTTTCAAAGCCGCTATAAACATATCTCCGGCGACTTAACGCTGATAATTCCGCACCAAACGCTTCTTGCCACCGGCGGCCGTTTAAAAGCGGTGGCGATTCGCACCCACTCACAGAAGTCAATTCAAACGACGGCACAGGACTTGGTGGATCGCTTCGGTCTATCTCTATTTAGCGGCGAATCGGACGGCACGTACTTATATCATGCCAGCGATACAATGAGTTACAGTGGAGTCCCCAATATCATTATTCCGCTTATTATTTCAGTGTTTATTGTTTTGAACACGATGATCGGCAGCGTATATGAACGCAAGCGTGAAATCGGCATTTATACATCCGTGGGACTCGCTCCATCGCATGTTTCGTTTTTATTTATCACCGAAGCGATGGCCTTTGCGGTCTTGAGTGCCGTATTCGGTTATTTGCTGGCCCAGACTACCGCCTGGCTCTTTGCAGAAACATCTCTGTGGTCCGGAATTACTGTTAATTATTCCTCTATGGCCGGTGTGGCTGCTATGATCCTGGTTATTACTGTCGTGCTCGTCTCGGTTATTTATCCCTCCAAAGTGGCGGCAGAAATTGCTATTCCGGACGTGAATCGATCCTGGACTTTGCCGCAAGCCCGGGGAAATGAAATGGAACTCACGCTGCCGTTTCTGATGACATATCGGGAGCACCGCAGTGTCGGAGGCTTTCTCTATGATTATTTTGAAGGACATCAGGATGTTTCCCACGGTAGGTTCTCAACCGCTAATCTTGAATTCGGCTATATTTGCCCAACAGCGCCTGGTATGGCTGGGTCTGAAATTGACTGTCCCGCGGAAGAATGTGAAAAGGATACTTGCTTGAATATCAAATCCGGTGTCTGGCTGGCCCCATTTGATTTTGGTATCATGCAAAATGTTGAACTGCAATTCAGACCTTCCAGTGATGAACCAGGTTTTCTTGAAATTCATGTCAAACTCAGTCGTCAGTCCGGCGAAGCCAACGCATGGCGCAGGATTAATAAGGTTTTCCTGCATGTGGTCCGCAGGCAGTTGTTGGCCTGGCGTTCGTTCGATGATCAGACCAAAATCTATTACGAGAAAGTACTGGGGGACGCGGAGAAGAAATTGGAGGGTTAATTGACCGTAATCAGAAAAAAGCTGACCAGGGAAGGGATTGATGAGCGAAAGCCGGCACAGCCCCACAAATGATATGGCGACACCGCAAGCTGCTGAAGGAAAGACCGGTATACGAATTCGTTGGCGAGCCGTACTACTCGGTTCAGCCCTTGCACTGCTGATTTGTTTGATCACGCCATTCAACAATGCTTACCGGCAAGGAACGCCTCTGGGCGGCGGTCATTTCCCTCTGGCGCCCTTTTATTTGTTGGTCTGGATGATGATTATTACGGCATTGATCCGCACCATATTCAAGGGGAAAAATTGGATGTCCGGCAAAGAGCTGCTTGTCGCCTGGAGCTTGATGGTTTTGTTGTCCGGGATTGCCTGGACTGGATTGGCACGGACTTTTTTTATCAATCTTACGGCGCCATACCGTTTTGCCACCGTCGAAAATCGCTGGGAGGAAGTCCTGCACCCACTTCTTCCCAAATCTTGGTATCCTCAAAGCCAAGACGCGATCACCACGCTGTATGATGGGCTTATGGGTGGCCGTGAGATGGGATGGCTGCAAATCCTGCAGGAAATTCACTGGGATGTTTGGCTCGGACCGCTGTTGGTTTGGACGGGGTTTATTTTCCTGTGCTATGTGGTGATGGTCTGCATTATCAACTTGTTGAGCCGGCAACCGCTTTACAACGAACGGATGAATTTTCCTCTGTTGCGGGTTCCGCTACTAATGCAGGAAGCCGTCGACAATAACCAATTGGGACGGTTCTTTTCAAATCGTTTTCTATTGGCCGGCCTTTTCATCCCCGTTGGTTTACACCTGCTCAACGGCTTGAGTTTTTACTACCCGACGATCCCTTCGATACCGACTCTAATATTAGCCGGGACATACTTTCCCAAGCAGGGATTGTTCTCTGGGTTTTATAAGCTGAAAATCTATATTTATCCGGCGTTTATTGGCTTTGCTTTTCTCACTTCGAAACAGATTTCATTTTCGTTTTGGTTTTTCTTCATCATGGGCACCTTGTTCATCGGGTTCCTGAATCTGATAGGCATTAATATACCGGCAGCCGCTTTGGGTGTGACTTTCGGACCTGTTATTTCGCGCCCTGAAGAAACTCAGATGATTGGTGCGTATCTGGTATTTTTCGTATTTCTTGCTTGGCTGGCGCGGTTTCATTTTCTAGATATATTTTTGAAGGGATTTGGATTAAGAAAAGAAGCGGATGTCCGCGCCGAATGGTTTTCGACGAGGTTAGCCTTCTGGGGGTTTGTCATTGGCGGTTTTGGGATCGTCATGTGGTGCCATTCATTTGGAATCCCTTTTTTATTTTCTTTCGTGGTAATCGGCGCTTTTTTTATTTTTACCCTCGTGGCCACCCGGGTGATTTGTCAGGGAGGCATTGCCTATTTTACGTTAACCGCCGCTCCCATGGACGGCATTCTGGCGTTCTTTGGCCCCAAGTTTTTTACGAATGTCGGGATTCTTGTCGCCGCAGTTATGCAGAAGGTACTTTTCGTTGACCTGCGCGAATCTCTGATGCCGTCCTTGCTGCATACCCGCAAAGTCACCGAAAAAGTGTCCACCAATCGCCGTATTTTAATCACGATTATGGTTACGTTATTTGCAGGCGTGGTCGTATCCTTGGTAGCAATGCTGGTGCTGTGTTACAAATTCGGTGTACGGGAACTTCAACTGGACTGGGCTACCCGCACCACGGTGGCCGTTTATGAGGATATATACAGTTTGGTCGAAGCTCCGGTCGACTCCAGCAAATGGGTGATGATCTTTACCCTTATTGGTGCCGTCGTCATGTTGATATTAGTAATCTGCTACCACCGATTTTTCTGGTGGCCGATTCATCCTATTGGTTATCTGACCGCCTACAGCTCTGCCATGTGGACCCTTTGGTTCAGCTTTTTTATTGGATGGCTTTGCAACGCCCTGTGCATGCGGTATGGCGGTGTGGTATTGTTTAAAAA
>JASFJP010000188.1:0-8073 GCA_050121225.1 Desulfobacterales bacterium | reverse complement strand
TTTAAGATTATTCCAGAAAGGAGGTTTCAAATGTCACTCACCATCACATGGTACAGTCACGCCTGTTTTTTAATCGAAACCGATAAGGCCAGATTACTCGTCGATCCGTTCATTACCGATAATCCTCTTTCCCCGGTAAAGGCCGACGAAATGCAGGTGAATTTCATCCTCGTATCGCACGGTCACGGCGATCATGTGGGGGATACGGTATCGATAGCCAAGCAAACCGGTGCAATGGTCATATCAAATTACGAAATCCAAAACTGGATTGTATCTCAAGGCGTTGAAAATGTACATCCGCTGCACATCGGCGGTGGATATGACTTCCCCTGGGGACGGGTCAAATTGACCATTGCACAACACGGTTCTGCGTTACCGGACGGGTCATACGGAGGAAATCCATGCGGATTCCTGTTCTATATCGATGGCAAAAAAATTTATCACGCTTGCGACACTGGACTGTTTTATGACATGAAACTCATCGGGGAAGAAGGTATTGATTTGGCAATTTTACCGATCGGTGACAACTTTACCATGGGTCCCGATGATGCGTTGCGCGCTGTGAAGCTCATCGAACCCAAACAGGTCGTCCCAATTCATTATGACACGTTCGATGTGATCAAACAGGATCCACATGCCTGGGCTGCCAGAGTGGAGAAGGAAACCTCGTCCAAGGTTAAGGTGATGACACCGGGCGAAAGCGCAACGCTGTAATTTTGATCCTGATCAACAAATTTCAGCGCAGATTTCGATGCCAAGTGCCTAATCAGGCACCCTTGGATCGCCAAGGCCTAAGAAGCGCCCATCGCCTATGCTCAATCGGAGCGAAACGCTCGGTTGTGTTGTCTGACGTATTCATACATAACCAAAGAAGCAGCAACACTGACATTAAGACTTTGAACTTTTCCCAGCTGTGGGATTTTCAACGACTTGATGCCCTGAAAGTCATCCTTATTGAAACAAAGTCCTAATTCTTCATGACCGAAGATAAATGCACAACGTAAAGGCAGTTGCACCAATGGCAGAGACTGCCCGGTGGCAGGTTCCAACGAAAAAATTTGATATTCGCGCTCAATCAACTGTGCGTAACAGCTTTCGAAGGTTTTGTAAAAAAACGCAGGCACCCATTTAAAGGAACCCATAGCCGGTGCGGGGTCAAAAAATTCAATGCCGATCAGATGTATTTCACGTGCACCAAAAGCGTCGGCACTTCTGAAAATCTTGCCGATGTTGTACCACGGCTTTAAATGATCCAGCACAACGATGAAATCATGCTCACCGGGTTCGGCCAACAGGTTGGCCCGGCGATGCCGTTCAAAGCGGCGCTGGACATTTTTCCTTTCCTTTTTCAGCTTCCGCCGAAATTTGCGCAGCCCCATAATGTGATCCTCTACCTATGCTGCATTTTCAAAACAGCATGGAATTGCAAATCATATAAACCAAGTTGCCGCGCAACACAAGATAGGATACGAATTGGAATTTTCGATTCTGATGTGGCTCCTGATGGGGTGAATTTTTAAGCGGCTTTCAAATCCGCTCGTGCTATCTCAGAGTGTTTTGACAGCCTCGATACGTTAAAATATGATGTTTGGGATTCTTTTATTCCTTGAACCAAGGAAAAAAATTAAATCCCTCAGCCGGATGGTTTGCAGTTCGGTGCCGAAAACCCACCGGACCCGGAAGGTATACCTTTCGGTCGTATGCAGCTTGCAGACATCAATCGTTCCACATCTGCGCACAGACATTCAGGACATTTGGGGGGTGAATCATTGGAAGACAGTATGATCTCCTCGAAGCAATGACAACATGCTTTGCACTGATATTCGTAGATCGGCATTTGTAACTCCTTATATGAAATACTCTAATATAATAATTTTTATCGGGAACAAGTCAAGATGGTATTCCGCAGCGACTTGATTTTTTTTGATTACGAGAGATGGCGGCCACTGTTTTCCTCTTTTCGCTGCGCTCCGACAGCGCTGTATTGCTTTGACAAATCTACAAGCGTTTATTATGTCTTTGATCATCAAAGGTTTCAATAAAGATCCGGGTCCATAGGTACCGCCTTTAGTCCACCTTAGAGTGATTTGGGTGATAACGTTTACCAGTAGGGTTCAGGTTTCACAGTGTCGGATTTCAGCAACCGAACTCAAACCGCTGTGTCTGAGTCGCTCATGAAATGGACTTTCTTTCAGCGATGTTGGTCACCATTTGCAACCAAATCAGTTCTCAGCTTCCAGGATTCGGTATTTGCTGACACGTGAATCCTGAAACCATGAACAAATTTGATCTATCGTAGAGCCGTTTATCTCTGACCCCCGGCGGCGGGATCTTCGTCTGGCCCGGAAGACCAGGTTTTTGCTTTTTAATTTACACAACCCTGAATTAAACACCTAAAAAAACTACGAAATCGACGACTATATCTGGCATATATCATGATCATCATTACCGACGCCCATGTCAGCAAGGATCAAGGTAACTATAAAGATTTTTTCAAGATGCTAAGGTCCTTGGAGAAAAATAGTCAGGAACTGGTCTTTTTGGGTGATATTTTTGATTTATGGATTGCGCTGAGCCGTTATGAAAATGATATCCACCGTAACTTTATTGCATGGTGCCATGAACAGAGACATCATCGCACGATAGGTTATTTAGAGGGCAACCATGAATTTTATCTTGCCGATGAGCGCGGTGAGGCATTTTCCTGGTGTGTAAAAGGGCCTTGGCGTAAAGATGGTAAGGGGAGCCTTTTTGTTCATGGAGATCAAATTAATCGCAATGACCGAAACTACCTTATATTTAGAAAACTTGTCAGAAACAGCGTCACCAAATTGATTATTCGCTACTTGCCGTTTGGTCCTACCATTGCAAAAGCCGTCAAACGGGGATTGAAAAAAACGAACAACAAATTTAAGGAACATTTGCCTCGGGATGAAATAGAATTTTTTGCGGAATCCAAATTTGCTGAAGGAATCGATATTATATTTGTGGGGCATTTTCATAAGGAATATTATTACCAACGCAACCGCTCTAAAGAGCTTTATGCTGTGCCGGATTGGTACAGCACCCAAAAGGTCACTCTTTTTAATCGCGCATCGAGAAAGGTCGAATCTGTCCCTTGGAGAGAGGTGGACAACTAAATGCTTCAGCACAGATCAGTTGTTTTATACGTCCCTTTTTTCACTGCTCTCACAGTTCAAATAAAATGAGAAAAAGCTGCCAAAAGATCACCATGGTAAACGCAACAATGATAAAAGAAAAAAGAGAACGCGTGTTAATTTTAGCTCGCGTGAGAAACGCATTTTTAAAAATTAACAGAATCACGACGCCCGTAATAGTTAAAAAGTACTTCGCTACAAAAAACGGCAACGGTCCGTATTCGAGAAAATACGCCATAACCGGATTCAATTCAAACGATCCGGAGTCAATCAGATATAAGGTCAGCAAAGCATCAAAAATGCTCAGCATGAGAATGGTCATAATCGCCGCAAACAATTTTGGGTCGTAACGGTCGAAAAAATATGCTCTTTGTCGGTCATCCTCACGGCGAATGCGGGTTCTCCTGCCATTCAACAGTAAATATTTAAAACCGCCTCGTTTATTTTGCCTGCGATCAATTCCGGATCTTTTGTTCCGCTGCGAATATTCAGAGGAATTAGCAGATATGTCTTGCTGGCGTCCGTTTCCCGAATTCACTTTTCCCCTATATAGCACAATTACGATGATGTGAAGATTTCAACCTTGATGGTGCAAAAGTCGGTGCAACTGCCGGCTGCTCGCGAGTTAACCACCGGCGATAGTCGATAGGATTCGGTTGGTGTAAGGCAGCGATTTCACCCGCTGCTTTTGCAACGGTGTCCGCATTGAAGGCTTTGGGCAAGCGCATGATTCTTTCCAAGAACCGTTTAGCCTTCGAAAATTCCTTTAGCAAGGTTTTTGTTAAATAATCCGCACTAATAACCGCAGTTGTATCATATATCCATTTTGGCGGTCTCACTACCTTTGATGCGCTGGAAACGAGCACATAAGATTCTATTTTAGGTCGGATTGGAAGCCCCAGTCGTTTGGGAATAATTTTTTTATTTTCATGGAGAATCTCTTCAACCACCTGGATTCGTTTTTTATTCTCCTCTAGCGGTGAATCGACGCTCTGATATTGACGGCCGTCAAATACCAAAAATTCACCGTCAGCTGTAATTTTGAGACTGTAGGAATAATTACTGGATTCAAGCAGATAAACATCAAAAAATCGATTGATAAGAATATGATCGATGTGTGCGGCAACGCCATTGATCTGAATTCTTAAATCATGAATGATGGCCCATTTCCGAGAATCAGCACAGTAGAAATTAATAAAATTGGTGGGATTTTGCCCCCCATTTTCTCTAAGGTTCAGTTGCTTGAGCTCTCTTTCAACACGAAACTTCTTTTGGGTGCTCAAATTCGTTGAAATAAGATCTTTCAACGTTTCAACTGCCCCATCCACAGGCGTTCTATCCTTGATCAACATCGCGCACTCCTTTTGAATAAATCCAGATGACAAACGGCGGGCGAATCCAACCTCCGAATAACCCTGGGTGTTGACCACCAAAATATTATCGGCGAATTAATAACAGACTTTAGAAATTTATCTGAGAGCAAGCATCATTGAATTTCTCGAGCTGCTGGGTATCCACAATTGGGTTCTTTATACCATAATGGTTCTCAAAGCGTCTTAAATGTGTTAACAATCTGGCGTGAGTCATCGATTGTACCCGATTGCCTCGATTGACTAAAAAAAAACAGGGAGTTATAGGTTAATTCCTTAATCATAGAATTAAAGAGAAACGGGAATCGATTAAATGAATCTAATCAACGGCCTAAGATATAATCTGCGAGGGTTTGGATTTGGCCTCAAAACTCCAAAGCTGCTTTTGCTCGGACTCATCCGTTTTGCGGTGGTCCTTGCCATTACCGCTATTACCGCAAGTGTAATTCTGGTGTATCATCAAGAGCTATTGAATGTCATCTGGACTAAACCAGAGAGCCGGTGGGTTGTGTGGGTTTGGTATCTTCTCTCCTGGCTACTCTCAATGGTTTTGGTCGGACTGTCGGTGGTGGTATCCTATTTGGTTGCGCAAATTATTTTCAGCGTGCTCATTATGGATTTAATGTCACGGATAACAGAGAAAATAATAACAGGCGGTACTCATGAACCCGTCAATATACTCTGGTGGCAGCAATTTTTGTTTCTCGTCAAACAGGAAATTCCCAGAGCAATCGTACCCTTATTTCTTACTTTAGTATTGACCCTACTTGGTTGGTTGACCCCTTTGGGTCCGGTGGTAACGATTTTCACTTCAGCAGCGGCGGTTATTTTTCTGGCATGGGATAACACGGATTTGATTCCCGCCAGAAGGTTGTTAACATTTAAAGAGCGATTCCGAATTCTGATGAACACCCTTCCTTTTCATCTGGGCTTCGGTATTCTGTTTTTGATTCCACTGCTTAATATTTTGTTGCTCTCATTTGCTCCAGTAGGGGCAACCATTTACTACATCGAAAAAAACAGAAACCATCCTAGCGGAAAGTCAGCACTCCGTGAGAAAACACTATCAATAGGGTGAATATGAAAATAAAGCGCTTTAAAAAATTGACGAGTTTAAAATGGTTGAACATGTTTGAAGTCAACTATATCGATAGTAACGGACTAGATCGGTGGTGGCAGATCACATCCAGGGCGAACGTCCCAAAATGCGTTACCGGAGAATTTACAGTTCCCGACGCCGTTGTCATTGTTCCGTTTCATACGGGTAAAAACAAAGTCGTGATGACTAGAGAATACAGGGTGCCGCTGGCAGGCTATGAATACGGTTTCCCGGCCGGACTCGTTGATGAAGGTGAAACGACTCAGGAAGCTGCCCGCCGAGAGTTGAAGGAAGAGACAGGCCTTGATCTTACCCGGATTGTCCGAATCAGCCCGGCGATATATTCATCAGCCGGAATGACCGATGAATCTGTAACCATGGTGTATGTGGAGTGCGCCGGCGAACCCTCAACAGATCGAAACGACGAATCCGAAGTCATCGAAGTCGATCTTATTTCTCAATCGGAGGCATCCCGGTTGTGTGATGACGCCGCATTGAAATTTGATGCTAAAGCCTGGCTGGTGCTTTCAAATTTCGCCAAAACCGGTCGACTTTAGAAGCGATCAATTCGTCTGATTCTTCAGGGCTCTCAGAGAATCCGCTGCAGCTGATTCGACGTCCGCAATCCCTGCAGAGTTGGGAAAGGAATCATGCAGTAATGGCGCAAGAGGATTATTATCAGATATTAGGGGTTAGCGAAAACGCCGCTGAAAAGGAGATCAAAGAAGCTTACAGGCAACTGGCGTTTAAGTACCATCCGGACCGTAATAAAGATACCCCCAAAGCAGCCGAAAGAATGAAACAGATTAATGAAGCATATGCGGTTCTCTCAAATCCGTCAAAACGTAGCGAATATGACACGTTTAAGCATCAATTTGGTAATTCAGCATATTCTCAATTTAAAAAAACGTATTCAGAACAAGATATTTATAGCGGATCGGACATCAATCACATTTTCGAAGAAATGGCCAAATCTTTTGGTCTTAGGGGTTTTAACGAAATTTTCAAAGAATTCTACGGTCAGGGTTATCAGCAGTTCGAATTCAAGAGACCGGGGTTGTTTGCAAAAGGGTATGTGTTCGGTGGTCCACATCGTAAAAATCATCAACACGCTCAATCCCCGTTTCCCTTACCGGGAAATTTGGGTAGGATATCCCGATTCCTGATAGAGAAAATCAGTGGTGTTCGGCTCCCCGAAGATGGAGCCGATATTCTGGAACATCTTTATTTGGAACCCGATCTGGCGCTGCAAGGCGGTCCTTTTGCGTATTTTTTCCGGCGCAAATCAAAAAAACTGGTCATAAAGATTCCCCCCGGTGTCCGGGAAGGCCAACGCATTCGGCTAGCCGGAATGGGCATGGAAGGTAAAAATGGAGGACAACCCGGAGATCTTTTTTTAAAGGTGCATATCCGAAAACCGCTGCTGAGGTCTGTAAAAAATTTCATAGATGGATTAAGGAAAAAATGAAAGCGATATCCCCTGTTTGGATTTTTATCATCTGTTTTTCGATGACAGCGGCAACCTCCAGGAAAAATATTTTTTGGAGGACGGTCTGCATCCCAATAAAGAAGGGCATCGGCTGATGGCCGAGAAAATGCTGGAATTGATACGAAACGTTTATTATTTTGAGTAATCTCAGTTATTTTACATTGATTTCTCCTTGAAGCGTCTTTTTCAGTCCCTTAAGCGTCCCTCTCCACGATGCATCTTCGCCGGCCATGATGGAAACAATAACATCTTTTTCGACGCTGACTTCCATAATTATCTCCTCGTCACCGATCTTAAATACCGCCTCGGCCCACCTCTCCGCCGGGAGGCCGCTGGTTTCACAGTCCCAGTCTGTTCTAATCTCACCGGTCATCCGAATTTCGCTCATAAAAGGCTCCTTTCTGGCCTGATTCATGTCAATTGATGAAGTGTTTGCATCAAATCGCTGAATTCATCGCCGGAGAAACAGTACTTCATTTCCAGAAACCGTTTCCGGAATTTACTCACTTCAAGTTTGACATTTTTGTTGTACAGAATGACATCGGCCATGAACTGCGCCAATTCCCGAAAATCATCTGCTCTCATCCCAAAGCGAGTCATTTCCTGCACCCCGGTCCTTAAAGACCCAGCGGCTGTGAATCCTTCCTCTTCCGGAGCCGCCTGATAGTTAAGGATAATGTTGTTGTCCTCCAGGCGTCGAGCGATATCAGGACCTTTGGCATAACCCACATTTATGACAACTTGATGAGTCTCCGTATAGGAGAGTTGCGGATCTCCCGCGATATCGAGTTTGCATTGCTTTAGTGCTAAAGCAAAGGATTTGGCATTCTCCACAACGCTTTTTTGATAGTCGTCCTTAAAATAATTCATCTCATACGCCGCTAGAAGCAATCCCAATAATGTCCCCGGATGATGGTTACTCAGGTTACCCGGAAATGATCGACGTTGAATGGCTTC